>DQUB01000101.1 GCA_015662475.1 Pyrodictium sp. | reverse complement strand
CTGTCCGACGGTTCTTCACCGGCTTTTGAGAGGTGGTGTCCACGTAGACATAGAGGTTTCTGTATGCTTATAGGTGTTTAGCTATTCTGAATGTTTAGGCTTGGAGGGGTGTGGAGTATGCCTATGCTGGTGTTGATGAGGCATGGTGAGGCTGTTTCAAAAGATGTTGCTGGTAGTGACGAGAATAGATGGTTGACCGATGAGGGTAAGAGAGATGTGAGATTGGCTGCACAATGTATACCCTTCAAGCCGGCTAAGGTTTTGTCGAGCCCGCTTAGAAGAGCGAAAGAGACAGCTGCAATTGTGGTTGAAGTGCTGGGTTTGGAAGGCTATGAGGTTGTTGAGGAGCTGAGGCCAGGCAAGTTTACACTCGATACACTAGCAAGATTGTCTCCTGAAGACAAAACGGTGATCGTGGCACATGCGCCAGATGTAAATCAGGTGGTATCTGCTCTTATAGGAGGTGGAAGTCTAAAAATCCCAGCTGGAGGATTTGCTCTGGTTGAATATGAGAAGTTAGAGCCGGGTAAGGGTACTCTAAGAGCACTATTTGCGCCAAAACTGGTTGAAAAATTGGTTGGGAAATAATAGCTGGTTTGGGCGAAGGAGTTCTACATGGTTTTTGCCAATGCTTCTAGAACCTCTGTTTCTTCGCGGTGTTGTGGGTTGTTGGGGGTTGCTAGGAACCCTATTGCAGCAAGTATACCTCCAGCAGCTGCTAAACCTCTTGACAGGTTTAGAGGTCCTCCTAGCGCTTCTATTGCAGCTCTAGCAGCTTCACCAGCCCATTCTAGGCTGCCCCAACTTGCAACAGTTGTTGTGCTAGCACCGCTAAATGCGAGTAGTAATCCGGAAGCATAGAGTATGGCTGCTGCTTTCAACACTAGACTGTTGTAGTACGTAGCAGCATTCCAGAGTGCAACTATTGCTAAAGCCTCATAGACTAGCAGTAAAACGCCTCCTACACCATCTAGATTTGGTAGACTACCGTAGTGTGAAGCTAGAACTCCAGCAACACCCACTAACCCTATCAGCCCCACTAGAGCCCAATACTGCTGCTTTTCCTCACTACCGGTAACAAGCCAGCCAGCAGCAGTCAACACAGATGCTCCAGGCCCTGCAAAAGGAACAGCAAGATAGCCTATGCCTAACAGTGCACGCCCGAACACAGTACCCCCTAACCTTCGTCGGGGGAATGTCTAGTGTAAGGTGGCTGGCAAAATAATACCATTTTGGCTAAGGTCTAGGATTGGGCGTGCTGCGTCCACCATAGAGCCAGCATGAAACATAATGCCTATCTCCAACCCTAAAAAGTCCAGGTTCTCGAGACTCACACAAGCTCCTAACATCTCTCGAAGCAGAATCATATGCTACACAGCGAGGCCTAAACCTACAACCAGCAGGTATGTTTATTGCTGAAGGCACTTCCCCCTTAATCGGAACCTCTCTAACCTTAAGCCTATTCCGTGGATCAGGCTCTGGTATAGCGGCTATCAAAGCCTTCGTATACGGGTGTTTAGGCTCATCAATAACCTTCTCTGCAGGGCCAATCTCAACTATCTTACCAAGATACATTATTGCTAGTGTATCACAAATGTGCTTAGCAAGCGCAAGATCGTGGGTGATAAACATTATCGATATGCTATACTGGTCGCGTAAACTCAGGAGAATCTCTAGAATCTCTGCACGGATAGAAACATCTAGCATTGAAACAGGCTCGTCAGCAACTATAAAGCTTGGATTCAATATCAACGCTCTAGCAATAGCAACACGCTGTCTCTGACCACCACTAAGCTGGTGTGGATAACGATTCATGAACTCTTCAGGAGGCACAAGCTTGACAGCTTCCAGCGCCTCGTAAACCCTCTTCAAACGCTCACCTTGATCTTTAACACCATGTATTATGAGAGGTTCTTCGAGAATCTGACGTATGCGGTAGCGTGGATTAAGACTTCCAAACGGATCTTGGAACACAACTTGCATCTCTTTCCTCAAAACCTTTAATGCTCTCTTATCGCTAACCTTGTAGACGTTGACAAATTCTCCCTCAACAGCTCCAGGATCATAGCTTTTAACTATTTTCAACCCTTCATCGCTAGGTCGAAAGAGAACACGTCCATCACGTATAAAGTCTGGATCTATCAGCCTTAACACAGCTTTACCAGTTGTTGTTTTACCACACCCACTCTCTCCAGCTAAACAGAATATCTCGCCACGCGATATAGTGAAACTCACACCATCAACAGCTCTAACATAGAGTCTCCTACCCCTGATAATATCGGCTAAGCTACGTCGAACTGGAAACCAAACCTTCAAATTCTCGACAACGAGTAGACGTTCAGTGCTCGGCAAAACCCTCACTCTAAGAGCAAACTAGACAAGTTATAGGGCCTAAAATAGTGTTCGTTGTCAAAGCATGGAAAAAAGAATTAGGAAGAATGAGGGTATACTTCACCGCCTATGCAGCCTTCTTCTTAGCAATAACAAAGCCTATTGCGAGGCCCACAAGCAGCGCTATAATTGCAGCAACTGCGCCAATAACCATAGCACCTTCAGCACCAACAGTTACAGTCTCAGTCTTTGTTACAGTTGTTGTTATGGTGGTCGGCTTGGCAACAGTCTTTTGAGCAACCGTCTTGGTTACAGTTATAGTCTTTGTAACAGTTACAGTTGTCGTAATGGTAGGTGTCACTATAGGTGTAGTTGTTGTGGGCGTTGTAGGTGTTACAAGCTCTACACTGCTAATAGCCTTTACAGGTAGATTGTAGCCTGCAGGATACACGTAGACTACCAGCTTGTAGCTGCCTTCGGGAAGAGCTTCTGGCAATGTTGTTTCAAAAGTACCTGGTGCTACATACCCAACCTTCAACATGTAAACTTTACCTTCCTCAGAGATGAGCATCGCGTATGGAACTGCACTGTCTCTTGTAGCAGGCTTACCATCAACTTCAACTTCAACAGTAGCGACTTTAGCGCCTGGAACAGCCTCTACAAGTTCTTCAGCAACTAGAGACTTTATCTTAGCCACATGCTTTCTCAACTGTTTGTAGACAATATCGGGACTTATTGGATAGTCCTTTACCCTTACAAGTGTTACAATGTCGTTGGCAGCATCATAGCTTTCAACCATGAATGGTCCATTGCCGATCATCATGTGGCCATACTTTTCATAGAACTTTAGCAGATTCTCTAGCCTCTGATAGAACTCTTCTGGGGTTATTAGGCCGAGCTCTACTAGACCTTCAACCCACTTTGGCAGCTCTCTCTTGGCTAGAGCCTCTCTAATAAATTTGGCCATTTTCTCGCACTGCTCTTTGCTGACTAGGTGGACTGCAGGCTTACCACTAGCTTTTGAAGCCGATATTGTAAACACAGCTTCACCGCTCTCTACAAGCTTCTCCATGGCAAAGTAGAGCTCTAATGGTGTTCCAGTCCATATGTCGGCTTGTTGTGCTATTATCGCTGGGTCTATATGGCTAAAGTTGGTGTAGACTTCAACTGTAGTCTCGTTGACTATTCTTATAGCCACAAAGTTCTCTAAGAATGACATGTACTGGCTTGCCAACGCGCTCTCATACTTGGTGTCATTCTTGCCAGCTTGTGTTGCCCATTCTTTGATTAGGTAGATGGATGCTAGGAGATCTGCAACTGTCTCTGTTGTACCATCGTGGAACTTTAGCTTGCCTAGAAGCTTGTAGTTGATTACAACCTTGTTTCTCGCCACTAGTCCACCAGCACTAACCCACTCATGCTTCTCTGGATCCCATGTAATAGCATCTTCTGGAACCGTCATTGGCCCTCTTTCAACCTTCCATGTTGCAAATAGGCTCCAGCCTGGCTCACCTGTTGTAGGCTTGCTTGTTATCGCTGGCAGGTATATGGCGTTGGCAACACTTACTACGCTGTAGAAGTCTTGGAAGCCGCCTACGGGGTTCCATGGCCAGCCTGGTGAGTAGACGTATCTATTGCTAAACTTTACCTCTGGCTTCACATACTTCATGGTCATGTAGGTCCAGACAAGCCATGGAGCTGCCTTTGGAGACTCTATAATGTCAACAATGTTTGGATCGACAATGTAGTAGTCTTTAGTCCAGGCTACAAACACTCTAACACTGTCTCTAATGCCTAGATCGACAAGCTTTCTATACAACTCCCAATACTCTTCAACACTCTTATACTCGCCTTTAACGAGCTTTAATGCTGTATCATCTATCTCTTTTGGTGGTTTGTAGTTGACGTAGCCAGCTTCACCCCAGCCTGGCAGGTATCCATACAGGCTGCTGAAGAATGCTACAGCTGTGTCATGATCGTATTTCGTCATGCCGGTGAAGCCCCAACCTTCTGTGTAGAGGTGCCATTCACACTTGCCAGGATCACCTCCATACACTATGTCGAAGGCACCTCTAAAGTCCTTGTACAGCTTCTCTACAGTGAAACCGAGCTCTTCGAGCTTCCTAGCTAGATATTCGCCAACCTGTTTACGCTCGTCTTCAATACGAATTACAAACTTTACTATGACAGGCTTACCATTGTAGTACCACTTGCCATCTCTAAACTCTGCTCCAGCCTTCTTCATAGCCTCAAAGATGAGTTTTTTGCCGTATTCGAAGCCCTTGGCAAACTCCACCTCATACTTTGCTGCTATGGGTAGGAGCATTACATAGTCTGGATCTGGCTCGGCATAGGGTATGATTGCTGGTACTGCGCGTCCACGATAGATCTTAGACGCTACCTCCTCTCTATCGATTATGAAGTTTAGAGCGTAGCGCACCTCCGGTATAGTGAATGGGTTGAAACTACCATCTCTACATTTGACAGGGTTTACGAGAATGTCGACTAGACCACTTAGTGGTGCTATTACCTTGAACCCTTTAGCTTCTAGCTTCTTGACGGTTTCTGGGTCTCTAAGGCTAAACAGTCTAGCCTGTGTCTGGCCAGCTTCAAGACTTTGTATAGCTGGTTGGTCTTCTACTATCCTCATCACCTTTATCTTTTGCACGTATACGTAGGCATCCTGTGCTGCAGCAATTATTGGCGCTAGAACAGATGCGATGAATATTGATAATATTAAAACTGCTAAGAACCGTATATGCTGCACTACTATTTCACCGTTTTGCACACGATATAGACGGTGGTATAAAAGGGGTTCTGAAATCTTTGAAGAAGACTAGCAGGTACAACCTTGCAGAATAGTGGATGGAAACTCATTGCAACTGTTTTAAGCCTATCTGCTTTTCAGCTTAGGTGCTACTATAGGTTCCAATGCTCTCCCAAGCATTAGGAATGTTGCGCAGAACACTGTTAGTGCAAGACCTGGGAATAGGAAGCTCCACCACCACCCGTTTAACACTGCATGTTCTTTCCAAGCCCATTCAAGCATTTTACCCCATGTTGGTACAGTTGGATCGCTTAGACCCAAAAACGCCAATGCAGCCTCAATTATTATTGGGTCTGGTATACCTAGCACCATCAATGCAACTAGGTATGGTAGTATTTGGGGGAGCACGTATCGGAATAGTATTCTTGCATTAGAAGCTCCAATAGCTTTTGCAGCCTCGATGTATGGTTGACTCTTTATCTGCAACGCCATGCTTCTAACGACTACGACAGGTCCTACCCAGAGTAGAGCAACCATCGTAGTTAGTATAAGCCATATTGAATATGATCTTGTCACTATTACGACAACTATCAATATTGGTAGGAGTGGTATTGAGTAGACTGTGTCAGCGATCCTCATTAGGAGTTCTGCACGCCAACCTGAAGCAAATGCTGCTAGAATGCCGTAGAATCCTCCTATCATAGTTGTTAAAAACGTTACGTAAAAGCTTATAACAAATGACCATGGTAGTCCTATCAATATGCCAAGTTCTATGGGTCTTCCAACACTATCGGTCCCCATTAGACCATAGCAGTTGCCTAGTGTTTGCATTTCGAGGTAAACACTTGTATACTTTGATAGATTGGTATCACTTGATGGTTGGCCCTTCACATAGAAGCTTGCAACAACACTTATCTCGTAGGTTCCAAGTAGTGCTTTGCCTCCTCTACCAGCCCACAACAGCTTTCCTGGCCCGAGCTCGGTTAAGAGCTTCTCATCGCCGATTAAAGGAGATACACTGTCTACAATTGAGCGGTATACAGGATCGTCTGATGGTAGAGTGTTTAGTGCTACAGGTTTTGGCTTTCCTTTAGCCCCACCTATACCCACTACGACCACGTATTCTTTAGTGATGGGTGTTTTAGCGAGAATAGCTACAGTCGAATTATCTGGTCTTAGGAGCTTGACTTCCAGCTTGTACGCTTTAAGATCTGGTAGACGTTTCACAACAAGTAGCAGTAGTGTATCGCTTGGAAGAGCATGGCCTTTATACTCGAACTGATAGCTCCACTTAACAACGTACCTCGTATATCTCCCCACCTGCCTCTTCTCGACTATCTCTGGCTTCATCGTAGACGTGTTCAGCTTAAGCTGTATTATGTCTGCGTGGTGGGGTACAGCCCAGCAAGGTGGTACAGCTCTAGGATATTCTCCAAGCCAAGCTGTTTCATCCAAATATTTTCTAGAGAGTGCAGCATAGTCTGTGGATACTACCACCCATACTGCTAGACAGAGCTGGATTATGAGGAGGATTAACGCTATTCTGCCAGTCCAACACCTCCATATCTCCCTCAAAATCTCTGCAGCTGACATGGCTGTTTACGCCCTCCTAATCCTCGGGTCTAGGTATGTGTAGAGTATGTCGAGTGCAAATCTTGTGAGGAGGTAGAGGAGTGTCGAAATGTAGACGAGTACGAGTACTACAGGTATGTCGTTTGCAACTACAGCATCCCAGAAGAGAAGACCTATCCCATACCAGTTGAAGACAGCTTCAGTGATTATAGCACCGCTAACAATGCTAAGCACGATGCTGAGAAGCACTATTGTCACGATGGGTGGTGCAGCTACTCTCAACACGTATCTTCGGAGAATCATCCTCTCTGGAAGACCTTTAGCTCTCGCTGTTGTTATAAAGTCCTCTGTGAGTATGTCGAGCAAGATACTCCTAATCCTATAGGCTACAACACCTGTGCTCATCATAACCACAGTTATGACTGGTAAAGCTGCTCTTTGAGCAACACTGATTGGGTTAGCCCAATCGGTTTCATGCTCTGGTCCTGGAAAGATCCTCCATTCATAGCAGAACAACCATATCATCACCATGGCAACCCACCACCATGGCATGCTAATGCTGAAGATGGACCATGCCGAGATAATCTTGTCGATTAGCCCTCCAGGTTTGCGTGCAGCTAGCAAGCCCAAAGGTATTGCAAGACACAATGTTATGATAGCAGATGTTGTGAAGAGCACTACCGTGAACGGAATGCGTTCAAGAACTATTAGGTAGGCGTTGGGGCTCCCCGGATCTATAATCCTTGTTGTTAGAACTCTAGCGTAGATTGGCTTGAATGTGAGGAGCGAGTAGGCGTACATGAATACTTTGACATACCAAGGCTTGTCCAGCCCAAGAGCTTTTATCAACTCCTCTTTCATCCTCTCAGCAATCTTCATCTTCTGCTCCATGGGCAGATTAGCATACTGAGGGTTTGTGATAACCGATCTTCTGATCTCAATCTCTATCTGCTTCATCATGATCTGGTCTAGAATACTTGAGGTTAACGATACGAGAATCAGGATAACGACGAGTAGCACTATTGGTATTGTGAGCAACTTGCTAATAATCCACCGCAAGACGCCGTCTCCACCACGCGCGAAAGACTAGGGCTAAGCCCCTATAAGCAGTTAGTTCTCCTCAAAACATGGGAGGAGTAAACGGGTATGGGACAACTTCGAACATGGTACATACGACCCAGAGTAGAGTCTCGAACTATGGTTTGGCTACCCTACTATGAGTATAAAGATAGAAGAGTACGAGTCTACTGTGAAGCCTCTTTGTTCCCTCGAGCGGAGAAGCCTGGCAATAGGATTCTCGGTGTAACAACCTCTCCTCTACTAGCATTGGCTAGTAGGGGTATGCCTAGCCAAGGTATTGTTGTTGAGCCAGGTTTAGAGCCGGAGAAGGTTGTAGAGGAGATAGTCAATGCTTGTAAATATTTTGAGGGTGGAGAACGTGTACGCTGGCACATTCTTGTAGGTGGTGAAGAGGGGTTCAAGCCTCTGATTAGAGAGTTGTTTGAGAGAATATTTGTCCCCCCGTACAAGAGGCATGTGAAGTTGAAAGGATATGGTGTTGAGAGTAGTCTAGCTAGAAGCCTATGCCACGATCTATTGAAGCTTCTGGGTAGAGTAAGGAAAACAGATGTTATAGTATACAGGCCTTTCGAGATCGTGTTTGAAGGCAGCGAGGGTGGTATACACTTAGTAGACTTGGCCGGCATAGGTGATGGACAGGACAAACTACTATCAAAGTTGCTGTGTGAAGAACCGGGTATCAAACAGTATGTCCTCAAACTGCTTGAGACTCAACTACAGATGCAACAAGCAAGATCGCGAGCACAATAGATGCTAGAGCTATCCTCCAACGTGTCTTGACGAGAGCAGTTATGTAGGCTAGCATGTAGGCGGTAGCTTCGAGAATGGCTACAAGCGTGGCAGATAGAGAACCGCAAGTTATGGCGCGACCACAGGTAAACATTGTAAACCCCACAGTAGAGCTTGCAAGTAGTATGCCAGCAGCTTCTAACAGGCATGTGAGTAGGGTTATAGCTCCAGCAAACACCAAGTTGTGGGTGAAAATCGCGTACCATGGGCTAGCAGCTCTACTTGCTGGACAATACCCTTTAGATAGAAGTCCAGCTACCAGAAATACTATGGCAACTAGAACGTTGATGACAACGCCTTTTCTAAAGCCGATAATATGCAAGCTATAGCACACCTCTAAGCATGGAGGCTAGAACAACAATAACGCCCCAAATAAACCATACAGCTGCAGCATGTATGAGTGCAGAGTAAATGTCGTGGCAGCAGCAGTAGCGGGAGACAGCAACAGCACCAGCAAATAACAGTCCAAGCACAATTATTGAGGCAACTGTGTTGAGCCCAAAGGTGATAGGTGTAGCAAACGCAAAGAATATTGGAAAACCTGCAAACCTCCACCCACAACAGTTAAGGTAGCGAGACAAAGGCTCGACTACAAGCCCCAAGAGAAGTGCAGCAGCAATAAGACCACAACTACCGACAAAGAGTAGTGCAAGGTAGAGTAGAGGATCTGAGAGCAGCGGAACAAGTACATAGGCGAGACTAGATGGCGCAATAAAAACAACAAGCCAGCATATTCGACGTCTCACACCCAACAATCCCAACCTCTAAGCCAAACTTCACCTTCAACAGTCTAAACTAGCATGTCTGGTGGGGAAAAAGAGGTGGGGTTAGGATGGTGGGATTGCATAGGTTTATGCTGCGAAGAAGGCTAGTATACCTATGCCCAACACGGTAAAGACAATCGGGTTTTGAGGGTTTATCGCAATACCCTTGTACGTTAACGACACATAGGCTTCTAAGAGCTTGTCCAATAGGGTTCCACACACTATCAATAATACTGCTGAGGCTGTAACTAGACTTGGCGCGTTAATATTTATTGTGAATGTAGTTGACGCAGATAGTAGAGGATGTTCAGCTCTTCTCAC
Organism: Pyrodictium sp.; assembly: GCA_015662475.1. Classification (GTDB taxonomy): domain Archaea; phylum Thermoproteota; class Thermoprotei_A; order Sulfolobales; family Pyrodictiaceae; genus SZUA-1443. Next base: position 6,661 of record DQUB01000101.1, on the reverse strand, counting down.
ATAAGATTCCTGGTAGATGGGTACAATGGTTGGAGTTGTGTCTCGCACGACTGTGGTGTACTGTGTTTTCTGAGCTGATGTTTCGTTGAGAACTTTTTCTGCTCCTATGTTTGTTTGAAGGTTTGCCTGTGCCTCTTTTTCAAGCTGCATATACCTTATATGCTCCCATAGCATCCAGATGTTTGGCGAAAAACCGGTTGCAAGCAGTAGCACTAGTATAACTGTTGCTCCTAGAGGTCTTAGAAGCTGTGAGACTTTCACCCTTCTTCACCCTCCACCAGTAAGCCCTGATGTTTTCAACCAGAGTATTTGACTACTGCGTTTCCACAAGCTTCTCCTCCACGTAGCTTCTCACCCTGTTTGCCGTAAGCCAAGCTGCAACCGGTTCTAAGATGTTTACCAGGCTTAGGATAATACCAACTATTGCTGTGCCAGGTAAGGCTACGTGTGAAACAACTGTTTGCACAACCATTAAGACCAACAACATTTGGAGTATACGTGGCCATTTCGACCTCACACTCCTCGCTATAGGTTCGAAAGCTAGTGCTGCTAGTATGGGTGGGACTATCGAAAGTATCGATGCCAGTATAGCTGTTAAGTTCACACCTGGACTCTGCATCCTGGCTAGAACTTGGGCTAGAGCTTCAGCGTATGCTTCAAGCTCTTCTCTACTAAGTCTAACACTCATATCGGCTATGATTGAAGCGATTTCAGGTCTACTTAGAACTTCTAGAGAAGCTCTATACACAACGTCTCTCACAACAATGGAGTTGTAGCCTAGCAGCACACTTGCTAGAGCTGCAACAACGACTATCACTAGTCCAAGAGGCTCCCATTTTAGCCTAAAAATTCTCGATACATGGACTATTGCAAGACCCATAAAGAGCCACGTAAGAAGCGAGAAAATGCTCGTAACAACACCTGTATAGGCTACGAAGTCGGCGAGCGAAGACGCTATAAACTCTACTCTTTTAGCGGGACTTACCTGTGAAAGTGCTAGAGGGTTATAGAGGGGTACTAGGAGTACGGCTTGAAGAATACCCGTTACCACCACTGCGAGAATGGGCATGATAGCGTGAACTTTCAACATTCTACTAGCCCTATAGGCTTCCACTAGCTCACGCCTAGCCTCTTCTACCAAATCTCTGGCATCCCCTAGCATTGAAGCTAGTGTGCGGAAAGAAAGAGTTTTGGGATTTTCGAAACTCATTCACCGCGCAACACTGCTACAGGCTCTACACGAGAAGCTCTCCAAGCAGGGTAGATGCCAGCAGCTATGGCTACAGCTACCGAGTACAAGATTGTCATTAGCACGCCTAGAGGGTTGACAATGTATGTCAGTATTCCAATAACACTTCGAGTCAAAACATATCCTACTAGAAGCCCTGCTATGGAGCCTATTACTCCTCCAAACAGTCCTATTAGGATAGCCTCTGCGAGGAAGAGTATGAGCACCTGTCTACTCGTATACCCTATCGCCTTCAGCACACCTATCTCTTTAGCACGTTGCTGCACGCTCATCATCATAGTACTTGTTATGCCTATGCCAGCAACAATCGTGCTCATACCTGCTAGAGATAGGAAGAACATTGTGAGTAGACTACTAAATCTTGTGAAGCTCTCCGCTATAGAGCGGAAGGAAATGACTTCAGCAGAACCCCTATATATGCTGGATAGCGTGTCAACAACATGCTCAACATTTCTGACATCGTCGACGATGACGTAGATTAGAGAGTAGACGCGTATCCCTAACATGTTCGCAACATCCTCTATTGGCACGAAAACGGAGTGGTCAACGTCGATCATAGGGGCTATACCAACAGGGCTATAGATGCCAGAAACAGTGTACCTTCTACGTATACCATGACAGTCTAGATATACTGTCATGCCAGGAGAAAGATATGGTGATGCTTGGTCTGCAGGATGTGCAACAAACCAGCCAGCAATTAGTGTACCAGGTTGATCAGCTTCAACACCTGAGGCTAGTCTTAGTGAGGGTATGAGAGCGTGCAGTTCAGACAATCTTGTTGCTATAGCTGTAACCTCTTTTGGAGGCCCCATACCGCCAACAATACGGCAGGTCATCGAGAACGCTGGCACAACAACACGCACATATTCTACACTCTTAACCTTCAAAACATCAACATCTGTGAAGAATGTTGCGCGAGGCACAAGAACAATTGTTTTGGGGTTGAAAGCGCTTGAGATAACCTTTTGAGCTTCAACACTATAGCTTGATGTCAACGTTACAACGCCTACAATAAGTGCAGCACTTATAGCAACACCCACCATAGACAATATGCTACGAGCTTTAGCTTCTCCTAGACTCTTTAAAGCCCACCAAACCACGTCAGAGACTCTCAACATGTTCTCAACCTCTCCTAGACCTCCAATAGTATACGATTGACAATATCGTAGCAAGACTCGCTACTGTTACGAGTAGGTACAAAGCGATCCCGTTCTCCGCTATTGTAGAGCTGCTAGACTTTTGCTCTATCGAGCCCACCTGCATGAAGCTTGAAGCTAACGATTTTACAACGGTAACATTCACTCTAAGCTCAACGGTATGGCTGCGGTGTAGAACGTCATAGTAGTCTAGTTTGATGGGTATAGTGTAGGTTCCAGAAGGCACATTGTCCTCTGCCTTGAGAGTGTAACTCAATATCGTAGTCTGCCCCTCAACGAGTCTACCAATAAACGTTGATTGTTCACCTATAACTGTAAATCCTTTGGGAGGTTCAATGCTGGCAACAACATCGAGAGCTTGGCCAGTACCACGGTTTGCCAATAGTATGCTTATCGCAACAACATCTCCTGGCACAACCTTTTCTGGTGCAACTGTTATAGAGATGGGCTCTAGAGAGGGTTCGCCAACAACAGCGATACTGCACCCAGCATTTCCTACACCTCGCCTACCATAGACATCGACATACGATATTGTTGCTGTAAGCGTAAGACTTTGCCCTTCAAGTTGTGGTGGTATTGAGATGCGTACTGGTATCGAGATTGTAGAGGTGTTCTCGCTATAGGCTTCACCATAGACGCCAAGTTGTTGTGCAACAACTCTAACCTGCACACGGTCAAGTTTAACATCAGACTTGACTTCTACCAGTACATCGGCAATACCAGGCTGTACTATTGAAGGTCTACACGAAGCTACAAATACTGGCTCAGGAAGCTTAACAACATGGGCTACAAGTGTAGCACTAGCTTCACCACCGCCACCAGCACCCCTATAAACAATTCTAGCGACAATTGGAGCGTTTAGAGGCGCTGTTATCTGACCCGGTCCACATACGCGTACTCGCACACTGGTACTCTCACCTGGCTTGAGAACACCTTCAACATTGTCGAGTAGTTGTGCAACAACTGTTTGTAGAGATTGTAGCACGATATTGGCTATGTCCACTGGAGCACTACCACGATTAGCTATTCTAAGCTCTACAACTCTACATCCAGCCTCTGGAACTTCAACCCAGCTAGGCTCAAAGAATGCCACAACTTTAGACACTGCACGTGGAACAGTTACTGGCACTTGTACACCATAAACACCCTTAACACCATAGTCGGTTACATACTCGAGCTTTACATTCAACGTGGATGAAATGCTAGAAGCCTCTAGTGGAGCACAAATCCTCGCTTCTAGCAAAACCTTGCCTCCAGGCTCAACAACATCCACATATGTTGGCTCTGCTTTCTCTAGCATAAGTGGTGGTTGTACGAGATACGAGATTGTCACATTTTTAGCAGAACCATCACCGATGTTGTAGAGGTAGATCCTAAGACTTCGACATGTACCAGGCTCTATAACAGCTGGTGAAGCTCTATAGGTGAACTGTGGAGTTGTTGGTGTTAGCGGTGTTTGAGCTTGTAGCAACACTGTTTTCCAAGAATCTAGCCCTGGATCATAGTAGGTGGCTTGAACGCTAAACGCGATCTGTAGAACTTGTAGCTGGTTGAGGGTGGATAGAAGAGGTCTACCCTCAACCACGAGATCTTCATACCCGCCACTGGGAAGCCTATCAACAGTCTTCGAAACAGGTTTGGCGTCTACGCCCGACCACGAGACCAGTTTTAGACTAACATTGACAGCGTCTACAGTGCCAACATTGTAGACTCTCACGCGGAACACATTGTCACGCTCGTGGAAAGCGGCAGCAACAAGCTGTACACTGCCAGTTTTTGCTGCAAAAGTAAGCTGGAACTGTGCTACGCGTTGAGAATCGTCTACAGGATCCAAGTACTTTACTAGAAGCTGCACAACAGCTTGACCAGGAGCTACAGGTCTAGCTCTGAAAACATACATTATCGTCTCATTCTGCTCTACAACATCGTAAAACTCTCTAGAAGCCTGTATTTCAACTCCAGTGGCTTGTCCAGGTATTATCTCTACTTGCTCAGCTCTACCACCAATATTGGTCACCTTGACAGCTACAGTTGTCCAGCTTGGACCAATGCTGCTCGTGTTAGTCTCGACTATGAAGTAGGGGTGTTTGAGTTCGGCAAAAACTGCCGCAATATACGTTGTAGCAAGCACTCCTACACAGCTTAACCCCGTCAAAAGCATGATTGTCGCGGCAATGAGTGGAACTAGCATGCGTCTACTAGCTTTTTGAAACCCTTTCATCGCCAACAACCACCCCATCACGAAGCTTTATAACGCGATCACAGTAGCTCACAAGCTCAAGATTGTGTGTAACCATAATAATGGTAACTCCCTGTTCATCAACAAGTCTGCGGAAAAGCTTCATAATAGAGTGAGCTGTTGCAGAGTCCAGATTCCCTGTAGGCTCATCAGCAAGTAGAAGTTTTGGATTGTTTGCGAGAGCACGTGCAATAGCAACACGCTGTTGCTCACCACCACTAAGCTCTCCAGGTCTATGATATGCTCTATCCTTCAAACCAACCATCTCTAGAAGCTTAAGAGCACGTCTACGCCTCTCACTCTGAGGAACGCCGCGCGCCATCATAGCTATCTCAACGTTCTCCAGTGCAGTAAGACGTGGGATCAAGTAGAACTGTTGGAATACAAAACCTACATAGCGTCTACGATACTCTGCAAGTTCTCTCTCATCAAAACTGCTAATCTCCATACCATCCACCACAATTCTACCACGAGTAGGCTTGTCAAGACCACCTATGAGGTGAAGCAGTGTAGACTTACCACTCCCACTAGGCCCAACAATAGCTGTAAACTCGGACTTATACAGCTCGAGACTCACCCCTCGAACAGCGTAAACACGGGTATAGCCGAGCCTATACACCTTCCAGACATTGTCTAGGATTACGAGAGGCTGTCTCACTAGACAGTCACCCTACACTAACACCAACATTCACACTAAGCTTAATATCGATGACATTGAGCATCCTCAACAACACAAGACTTGCAGCAAGTATCAAAGCAAGTATCTTGACAAGATACTTGGACAGCGTAGGAGCATATCGAGGCCCATACCTGTCAACCACTAGAAAGAACGTGTAGATTGAAAGCAGGATGTAGATAGGTACAAAAACAACAACAACATACATTGCAATATCCTTAATGCCCACAACAACCACCATCAACAGTCTTCACAGTGCACCCGACAATATAATGTTGATGCTAACATTTAAGCCCAACAACCCAGCTACAGCCAACACAGTCAACCCCAACACTATCAATCGGAACAAATTTACAAGCTCTGTCGTAAACTTGACACGCTCACCAACAAGCAACCAGTTGAGAAACAACAGCTCACCAACCAAACCAACAACAGCCAATGCAACTAGAAAGTTGTAAACAGCTGTACTCACAGCCAAACACAACACCCGCCAAAAACAATCCAACCTCCACTATTATAACGTGACCCATGATGAGAAAACAAAGTTCACACTCTTACAACTATGTTAAAAGAAAGCAGAATACCACTCAACAGCTCATTAGAAAGCAAGATCAAGCCAATATAAACAAGCAGTTTAGCAGCCTCTAAATCGCCTCTGAAAGCAAGATAGCTAAGCAGAAATATTGTAACAGCTATTGAAAAGTAGCCAAGTATTCGTAACACACTGTAATCCATTCATGCAACCACCTTCATGTAATTAACAACTATAATATGTTGTAAACAAAAATTGAACAACTAAGTTATATGTTAGAAAACTTAAAAAATAGTATGGTTTTGTGTGAAATACAACTCTTTTATATTTTTCTACGGTGTTTATGCTGCAACTTCAAAGACGTATTTGACTATGCCTTGTGTTGATACGCCCTCGGCACCAAATATTATCAACAACGCTAAACTTATCAGCGTTACTGCTTTTACAATGTCTCCCTTGCCATATAGCTTATAGGCTGCTACTAGCAGTGGTAGTGCCCATACGAAGGGCACAATTGTTTGTGGAGCAACTGCAACCATTTTCTACACCTCCAACGCTTTACTCCGCGTAAAGTTTTTTGGTGTTAGAAAAAAAGGTTTACTGTAAAGCACTAAATGATTTAATTTTATATAGCTAGTATTTTGAACATAGTGTTATCGTTGTTGTTTTACCATGTACTTAATTTTCAATCAAAAATGTTCAACTCTATTGATACTGGTAGTCGTACTGAAACTAAGAGTTTTTTGTTGAGTATTGTGAGCCATATTGCGATCATTAGGAGTGTGTAGTATTGGGTGAGGTTGTAGCG
>DQUB01000071.1 GCA_015662475.1 Pyrodictium sp. | reverse complement strand
GGGTTGCGTGTTGAGGGGTTTAGCGAGATACCCTATGCTGGTGGTCTTAAGGGGAGTAGTGCGCTTGTAAACGCTGTTCTTGCAGGTCTTCTTGACGGTCTCGGCATTCGTGTTAGCGTGTACGAGCTTGCTCTACTCGGTGTCGAGGCTGCTAGGAAAGCTGGTTTGACTGTGACTGGCGCTCTTGACGACCACTTGGCTGTTAGTGGTTGTGGTGGTTATGCAACTGTAAACCCTCATAGTCTAGTACGCCACGAGCCCAGTTTGGGTGGATGGGTTGGTCTTCTTGTTAGAGGTGAGAGGCCTATAAGAGACGTTGATGTTGGGAGGTTTGCAGGGTATCGTGGTCTGTATAGGCTTGCTTGGAGACTTGCTGTTGCTGGTATGTGGTGGGATGCTGCTACAGTTAATGGTGTTGCAAACCTTCTAGCATATAGAGAGCCGGTCGAACCCCTCATAGAGGCTTTAAATGTTGATGGTGTTTTGGGTGTAGGTGTTAGCGGTAAAGGGCCAACAATATACGTTGTCGGTGTGGAAAAGCGTGTTGTCGAGGAGGCTCTCGACCTGCTAAGAGAGGCTTATGGGGGTGAAAAGATTGTCACGAGGATAGTCTCCTGCAAAAACGCTGAGGGGGTGGGGCGTTGAGCCCAACACTATTTAAGGGTTGGAGTTTCGCCATGCACTGCATATATAGTGTGGGGTCTGTTCTAGCTAGAGAGGTTCTAGAAGGTTGATACACGCTGTCGTACTCATCGTTAGAAAGTTGAAGTATTTGTTGAGGAGAGCTGTACACGACATACTGTTCGACATACTGGTAGTGGTTGTTGCTGTATGGCTAGCCTCAGGCATATCCTTCTCCATCGTTGAGGGTGTAGATGTTTTCACTGGCCTCTACTGGGCTCTAGTCACAATGGCGACTGTTGGCTACGGCGATATAACACCTCAAACCCCCATGGGGAAACTCATTGCAAGTCTCACAATAGTTGCTGGTATAGTCTCGTTCACAGCACTAGTCTCAGTAGGGGCTGGCCGTATCGTGGAGAGTGCTGAGAGGAAGAGGCTAGGCTACATACACTATAGGGGTAGAAGACACATCGTCGTTATAGGCTGGACTCCTGCGGCAGAGGCTGCGATAAAAGAGTTGAGGATGAGGGGGTTTAGAGGAGACATAGTACTCGTCACCGAAAAGCCATCAGCTGTTGTTAGAGAGGCTAGGCTGGAAGATGTGACCATAATTAGAGGAGATATAACGCGTATAGATACTCTCTTAAGAGCAGATGTGCCTCATGCAAGCATGGTCATAGTGTCTACAGACGATGACGCAAAAACAGTTCTAGCAGTACTAGCTGTAAAAGCCTTGAACCCCCACGCTAGAATTGTTGCCGAGGCACTCCACCCAGAAAACGTGCAACTTATACACAAAGCTGGAGCAGACATTGTAGTTGCAACTAGACATCTTGGAGGTAGAATGCTTGCAAACAGCCTCATAGAGCCTGGAGCAGCAATGCTACTCGAAGACATTTCGGTGTTCTTGGGCGATAGAGGCGTCCAAATAAGAGAACTGCCCGCTGGACCCTACGCAGGCAAAAAATATCTTGACGCACTCCTAGAGCTACGCAGAAAAGGCATAACGTTGGTCGCTGTTAGAAGAGGTGGGAAGCTGATTTCAAACCCAAGCGACGACTTCATGATAAGAGAGGGAGATGTGCTCATAGTCGTAGTCCCAGTAAAAGCTGTAGAAGTTGTAGAAACACGGCCAACAGGCACAGAGTCAGGCTAGC
>DQUB01000050.1 GCA_015662475.1 Pyrodictium sp. | reverse complement strand
TACACCCAAACAACCTGTAATAGCTGGGCTTCAATGTTGAGATGGTGTATCTGTGTAGGCTGTAAAACTAGCACAATATGCATGGTCTTCGCATGTTCCGAGCACACATGTTGGCTTCGACATCCAGTGTTCTAGGCGGCTACGTTCAATGATGGCTTCCTGAGAAGAGGTGTTTGTAGGGTTTTCACACGTCTATAGCGGTCAGGACGGTAGAATGTCTTCTCTACGCACTTTTGAGCTGGCCGGTATGGTTTTGCGTTTTCGAGTCTATCCCACGTGTTGCACACCATATTTTTATCTTCCCACTCTAGTGGGTGGAGAGGGTGGCCACGAAATCTTGACTGACTTGCAGCTCCTAGCAATAATGGGTGATATGAGGGAAATAAGATTCCATGGTCGTGGCGGTCAAGGTGCTGTAACAGCAGCCTATATACTGGTCAGAGCTGCTCTTGAGGAGGGTATGTGGGGACAGGCTATACCTAGTTTTGGAGCTGAACGTAGGGGTGCACATGTTCGTGCATATGCTCGTATTGCGCCAAAACCATTGCCGCTCCATAGTGCTGTGAAGAACCCCCATATAGTCGTTGTGTTGGACCCCCATCTTCTCAAAGAGAACGTGTTTGAGGGTGTTAGAAGAGAGTGCATAGCCGTTGTAAATGCAGGCGAAAACAATGGTGTTAAAGCTCCTAGAACTTGCACTGTTTATCGTGTTGATGCAACTCGTATTGCGAGAGAGCTTGGCCTTGTAGTTGCAGGTTGGCCAGTTGTAAACACTGCAATGCTAGGAGCTTTCGCTAGAGCTACAGGCATTGTTAGTATAGACGCTATTGTTGCTGCAATAAAGTCCTATTGGGCTTCAAAACCTCGTGTTGGAGAGTTGAATGCTAGAGCTGCCCAAATAGCATATGATAGGGCTGTTAGGGTGGTCTAAGCCATGGTTATTGTAGATCCTCATGGGCATCTCCTACCCCTTAGTAGAGCTGCTAGAGGAGCTGCTGGACGTACTGGATCTTGGAGGACAAAGAAGCCTCTTCTCAACGAGTCTAGATGTGTTGGCTGTCTTGTATGTTGGCTTTTCTGCCCAGAGAACACGATAGACATTGTCGAGGTTGATGGGAAGAGCATGCCTAGGATAGACTACGAGTATTGTAAGGGTTGTGGTGTTTGTGCACAGGTTTGCCCTACAAAAGCCATATCGATGGTGGAAGAGGGGGGCTAGTGCTTGCCCAGAATGGTGTTAACTGGAAATCATGCTGTCTCCTATGCTGTGAAACTTGCTAGAGTGCAGGTCATAGCGATCTACCCTATAACACCTCAAACAGCCATTGTCGAGAAGCTTGATGAGATGATAGAGAGTGGGGAATTCGACGCAGATATAATCCATGTTGAGAGCGAGCATAGTGCTCTAGCGGCAGCTTATGGAGCTGCTGTAGGTGGTGCTCGCGTTTTCACAGCTACTTCGAGTCATGGCCTCCTATACATGTACGAGGTTTTGTGGTGGGTTGCTGCTAGTAGAATGCCTATGGTGATGGTTGTTGTGACTAGAGCTATTGGCCCACCGTGGAACATACACACAGACCACCACGACATTATGAGTATGAGGGATTCTGGATGGCTACTCGCAATGGCTGAGAACAACCAAGAGGCTTTAGACCTAACACTTTTAGCGTACAGGGTGAGTGAAGACCCGAGAGTATACTTGCCTGTCGCAGTAGGGCTTGACGGCTTCATACTAAGCCATACAGCTGAACCTGTCGATGTTCCCGAGCAGAGTATTGTCGATAGGTTTCTCCCAGAGAGAAGGCAGCCCTACACCATAGAGCCTGGAACAGATGTTTCGATGGGCAACATCTTCTCCGACGAATACTTTGAAGAGCTTCGCATGGACATGCAGAAGAGCATGCTTGAAGCCCTCAATGTGATAAGGGAGGCAGGGAGAGAGTATGGCAGGCTAACTGGTAGAAGCTATGAGAAGCTTGTAGACTGCTACAAATGCGAAGATGCTGACTACCTCTTCATAGGCATTGGCTCGTGGATGGGTGATGCCAAGATAGCTGCTGAAAAGCTTAGAGAGGAAGGGTTGAAGTTTGGAGTTGCTAGACTCCGCTGGATAAGACCGTTTCCCGTTGACGAGCTTTTAGAAGCTGCTAGTGGGAAGAAACTGCTAGTTGTAATGGATCGTAGCATTTCGATGGGGCATACGGGTCCACTGTATGCAGATGTGTCTGGAGCCACTGGTTCTAGAGTACCAGTGTACGGTGTTGTAGCTGGCATTGGCGGTGTAGATGTGTCATACAAGGATTTCGTGTCTATCGGCAAATGGGCTGTAGAGAGGTTGGAGGAAGAAGGTGTCACCCATCTCCCACTCACATGGTATCATAATGGCGTTTTCAACTACATGTACCCCGTAAAACTGTAGAGCAGAGGTGGGAAATCCTCATGGCCATCAACATAAGAGCTTTACCTCGCAAAGAATATCTGTGCCGTGGAAACGCCGCATGTCCAGGCTGCCCTGAGACCCTCGGACTACGCTATGTAGGCATGGCGTTAGGCGATAAAGCTGTCCTAGTGGTTCCCGCAGGCTGTAGCAGTGTAATCCAAGGCATAGGCCCAAAGAACGGTTTTGCAATACCCACTCTCAACATCGTCTTTGCAGCCGCAGCAGCAACTGCATCAGGACTTGCAAGAGCATTTCAGAGAAGAGGTGTTGATGCACAGGTTGTTGTGTGGGCTGGCGATGGCGGTACAGCAGATATAGGCTTTCAAGCACTTAGTGGCGCAGCAGAGCGTGGAGAAAACATCATCTACATATGCGTGGACAATGAAGCCTACATGAACACCGGCATACAGCGTAGCGGCTTAACCCCCTACGGTGCTTGGACAACTACAAGCCATCGAGGCAAGAAAGGCCATAAAAAGCCTATGCCAGAGATAATGGTTGCACACCGCATACCATACGTGGCAACAGCCAGCATAGGCTACCCATGGGACTTCATAGCAAAGCTTAGAAAAGCAGCAAAGATAAAAGGTTTCAAGTACATACACCTCCACGCACCATGCCCAGTAGGCTGGAGATTCGATCCAAGCCTCACAATCAAGATTGCAAGACTAGCCGTTGAAACCGGCATGTGGATACTCTACGAGTACGAAAACGGCAAGTTGAAACTAAACCCGCCAAGCGACCGCCTACTAGACCCAAGCAAACGCAAACCCATCGAAGAATACATAAAACTGCAAGGCAGATTCAAACACCTAACAGAAAAAGACATAGAAGAGCTGAAAAAATACGTGGAACAAAACTGGGCAAACATCAGGGCAATGCTAGAAGCACAAGAAAAACAGCAGCTCAGCTCCTAGACCCCACAACCAGCTATAGAGAACGCTGAGAAAGCAACGACAACAAACACCCCAAAAATCCCTGCAACCTCTTTTCCGAAGGTACAACGTATCAGCCCCATCCCTGCATTAAGGCCAAATAGAGTTTTCCTTGGAGAAGCTTTCTCCAGAGAGTTTTGACCAACTGGTGCTCAGGAGGGTTTGCAGCTAGGCTAGACTAGCGAGTCTACCTGGTGGTCTGTGGTGAGTGGTGAGTATCCTGCACTATTGAAGAAGAGGGCATTGTCTATGCTGCGTCTTGCTGAGCGTCTTCTCGGCGAAGGAGAGTATGATTTGGTGGTGTTGCATTCAGAGTATGCAGTCCAACTATACCTCAAAGCACTATTGTATAGGCTTACTGGGGAGGAATACCGTGGCCATAACCTACGCGCATTACTTGGCGCTCTTGCCGCTGTATTGGAGGAGAAGGGGTTCAGAGAGCAAGCTGGTGCTGTAATAGACTTTGTGAGGAGATTTAGGAGAGAACTCTCAGAGCTCGAGGAGGGGCATATCCGCTCTGTTTACGGAGTCTACGAGTATGCGGACTATCAGGCTAGAAGGCTTCTCGAGTCGGCAAAGCGAGTGATAGAGTTGTTGAAGCGTATTGAGGAGGAGGTGTTCCGAGAACATGCTATGGCTCCATAACCTGCGCAGGTGGAGAGAGTATGCTATACTCGTAGCATGTGCTGTGGAGAAAGTGGTGTCAAACGCTCTCGTCTTTGTTGCTGGAGGTGCTGCAGAAGGTAGACTAACAGTCTCCAGCGACATAGACGTTGTAGTCGTGTTACCCCATAGACCATCCTTTGAGGAAGCCGTGGACCTGCGCACAAGAATACTCGAAGAGGCTGAAAAACTAGGACTACCTCTCACAGCACCTGTAGAAATCCACCTAGTAGGCCAAGAAGACCTAAAACACTACAAGACACTAGAAAGAGTCAAATGCAGAAAACCCATCACAGCATAAGAGAACGTCAAGGCTAACAACATAAAATGGTTGTAATGGGGGAGGACACCATTTAGACTCTACTGGGCATATACACAACATTACTCTATTGCGTAGATTGCATTCCACCTTCCAACCCAATACCACGGTTTAGAGTAAAACGAATTATGTAGAGAGTATCAAGTATGGCTGCTCTGCTAGGCATATTGTTGCAGGCTTTGACGGCTGTCTAGGGTGATGAGAAGCTCGAACATCATGTGGATGGGGGTGGCTTGCAGTGGACCGTATAGTGTCTAGGGTCTATTGTTC
>DQUB01000166.1 GCA_015662475.1 Pyrodictium sp. | reverse complement strand
GTTTAAAAGTTGAGGCTGTTTCTACTCTAAACTCCAACCTTTACATCTATGTTAGGAATGTAGGATATGCTCCGCTTACACTAGACAAAGTCTATGTTTGGGATAGTAGGGGGAATCTTGTAGCAGTCTATAACGCTACAACTCTAAGCCTACTTGTTTGGGGTGGCGATGTATGGAATGTTTCTGGCACAGTGCGTCTAGTGGAGAGAGGTCTAATACTCTACGATGACTTTGACGGTAATAGCTTAAACACCAACTTGTGGGAGGTTAGAGCAAACGAATATGCGAGAGAAACCAGGCTTAGCGTTGGCAACAGCTATCTAAAGGTTGCTGTTGCATCTAAAGAACGTGGCAAATGGGCAACATATGGAGTTTTTACCCGTTCTCCTATCAGCCTACCAGATAGCTACGTTTTCGAGGTTGAATTGTGGAAGAAAGGTCGTGCGTACTGGTACTATGCTGTTTGCCTATACATCATGTCCACCAATGTAAACGACAACCCATACTATAACACGCCTTGGTTTGCAGCAAAACTCTACCCTAGAGGTAGGAGTACAGTTGCACAACTAGCATACCGTGATGACAATCAAACACGGTTCCGAAACCTATGGTTTTGGCGAGGAAATGAAGAACCACATGTACACATGGTCGTCATTGTTGGGAGAGGATATGCTGCACGAGTACTATTGTGGGATAGTAGCAGAACCAGTAGTCCAAATCTAGACACAACCCTCTCATTCCAAGCGCTATGGGGTAACGTATACCTGGCATTAACAGTTGACAATCCAACAACCTTTCTCGACGAAGGATGGTTCGGCTACGTCAAAATCTATAAAAATACGAGCTTCACGCTAACAGGTTTAAAGCCTGGTGCTAAATACAAACTAGCAGGTTCTAAAGGCGAGTGCACAATAACAGTCAATACAACTGTTTTAACCGTAGACCCTCTAAACCCGCCCACTGGCTGCGAATGGCTGCAAGAAGAATACTTTGAGCATGGATATCCCATGAAAATCAAAATAGACTCAAAGGTGTTTGGACGAATAGAGCCACAGGAACTCAAAACGGTTGTTCTAGAAGTTAACCTCCCTCCAGGAACCTACACCCTAAAAATAACAACTAGAGAAGGTATATCAACGACAACAAAAGTGTTCATAGGGAAAAGCTAGATGCAACCTAGCACACCAACCAACACTCTCCCAATCCCCCGAAAATTCTCACCAATACGATGGATCTCACGAGGAAAACTCTGTCAACCTACTACAACGCCAATGTTTTTGAGAAAAATGCTTGCAGTATACAACCTGCAAATGTAGGTAAAATAGTTGCTCGTACGAGCGTCAAAACAAAATGCAAGAACTCCCATGATATCAGCCTAGTAAAGCCAGGACAATGTCAGCTTGTAGGAAGAAGCGAAATGTAAAATAGTAGTCTTACTTTTAACACGTTTTCAAGCCTAGAAGTTCCACTCCAAACCTCTTCTTCTCCTAAGACGTTTCGTGGTAGTATCTCTAACACCTCTGAAACGGTATTTGTGGTTATGAGCTCTACAGCCGTCTCTCTAGCAAGAGGTTTGCAGGTTTCTTACAAGCAGCAATACTCTTCTTAAACAGCTTTTGCAGTGTTCAACGCTAATGTGCGCTATTTCTAAGTCGTTTTATAAGCAGTGTAATGGTTTTTAAAGTATGTAGGAAGTTTTACCTATGTAAAAGTTTGTATAGGTGTGTAGCGCGCTTCTCCAGCTCTACTATGTTTTGGGTGTGAGTGTGGAGAGCGTACTTGACAGTTTAGCTTCGTCTATTGTTGAGAAAGTTGGTAGGTTGAGAGGTAGCGATTGTAGCGTTGTGCTTGATGAAGCTAAAAAGATTGTTGAGGAATTTTGTAAGCGCTATGGGCTTTTCTACACAGAGCTTTTCGAGAGGTTGTTGCGTGGTTTTGTTGAGGGTTTTATAGTGTGTCCGCAGGAGGCTAATGATATTTGTCTAGTTCTTCGGATCAAGGAGAAGAGAGTGGATAACGTCTGTATTGTAGAGGATGTAGAGGCTAGACTTGCTGTTAGAGAGGTATAGCTGTTTCTAGGCATTCTTTTCCATGCCTGTTAGGGGCATCGTTTTAGCTCTACCATCCTCTTCAACAGTTATTGTTTCCTAGGCCTTGGCCTGATACTCGTTTGCGCTTGAAGTTGTTTTGCAGTAGTCTTATCTGCATAGTTTTGGGTTTTTGACGCTTTCGACATAGGCTTTGATTAGCCTTTGTTTAGCCTCCTCTAGTCTGGGATGTAGCACATAGTCTAGTGCTGTGCCACAAGCATCTCTGATCTTCATCCTCTCAACAAGTCTTCTAAACGGGCCTTTTCCCAGCCCACTTCCCACTACGGCGTAGCCTTGTGCAGCATGTTTTGACTTCTTGGCTCCCTCGAGAACTGGTAGAAGGTGGAATTCTAGGTCTGGTAGAAGCTGTTCTAACTCTCTCTTTACAGTCTCAGCTATCCTGCCAGATACAAGCACGTGTTTTACCCCACGTAGGCTTGTAGCAGCCATACCAGCAACTGTTCTCGCTAACCCCTCTATCATTGCACGATAGGCGGAAGCACAAGGCTCTACACCTTCCCTATACATGTTGTAGGCTTTGTCTGGATCAAGGGTTTTACAAGCTTCAAATACTCCACCGTGAAACACGTCGCTTCGACCCCAATGACCTCCAAGTGCTGCTATTTCAGCGTCTATAGGACCTATTGTGAGTAGCCCCATGGAGGCTAGTGTACCTCCAAGCCCGTCTACAACGACTCCATTTTTGACCCCTATCACGGCGTTGTAGCCATAGCCAGCTTCGACAAGGATAAAGGTTGCACCGCTATAGTCTCCTCCAAAAAGCTCCCTATACATGTATGTTGCTAACACAGCAACAGCCATTTTATCAGCTGTACCCATATCGATTCTGTTCACCTTGCGATAGCGTGGAACTGTTGGCAGGTGAATAACACCTGGAATGTAGACTGTAGGTAGCCTATTCTTCCAAAGCCACTCAACAGCTCTAGCAAGACTATAGTATACTAGAGCGCCCATATCACCTCTCTCAACAAGCTCTCTAAGCACCTCCCATCTAGAGAGAAGCAGAACCTCAACAGCAAAACGAAGAGGATCAACAACCTCGTCGTTAAACGTTACAGGAACACCATAACCTGAAGGACCAGCTATCAAATCCACACTACCAGCTTCGCGAATAGCCTCTACAAGAGCTTCAGGATTACGTGCGACAACGCTTGTATCAATGCTATACTCCCAAACAACACGTTCACCCTCAACGACAACTAGGTCAAAACTCTTAGTACCAGGATCAATGCCTAAAACTCTTAGCAAGCAACATCCCCGAGACAGTGGGGTGGGTTAGAGTAAAAGGGGTCAACCCTAAAAACGTGAGTTGCCTATTAGCGGTAGTTGCATGAAACCTTGGCGAGAAGCTATCCACCAGCAAAAACATTCTATGTGATTGCTCGTCCACGTACAAGACTTTCTATGAAAAGGGCTTGCAGGTGTGGGATTAGGAGTGCTTCCTCAACTTTGTGGTCGACAAGGCCTAGCGCCGCTCCAATATTGGAAGCGCTATGCATGAGCGTGTCTACGTCTTTGAAGAGAGGGCCTTTCTCTAGAGCCTCTACTATGGTCCGTCTAGCTACTCTAAGATATGTTTCCACGGTCTCGTATAGGGTTAGCTCGTCTGGCACACGTTCGCCTTCGAGTGGATGTGCTACTAGCAGGTGTAGGCTCGTCCAAAGCCTATAGAGTATCTCTGAAAACTTGCTCCTATTGCCTCGGAAAACCAGCACTTTACACTCAAACTCCTCTACATCCTCGTCTTCAACCCACTCTACATCCAACTCAGCTATAAAGCTTGTAGCCATCTGTCTAAGCCATCTAACAACGTTAACAGCTTTAGAAGCAAGTCTACCTCCAAGCTTCTCAACAGGACAGTAGATTATAGCCCAACCACCTTCACCCTCCACCGACGAGAGAAGCCATTGTGTCAGTGAAAGCACAACATCAACACTAGGCAAACCCTCAAACCCCACGATAAGAGTAGCTCAACGCAGCAAGCAGTTTTCTAGTTAAAAATATTGAGTGCAGATCCACACACAACACCACTTTCCCACAGCTAGATTAGCTTTCAACACACAATCGAGACGATAGGTTCAAAACGCTTGCAATTTACTGTGATGTTAATTGCTGTCGAGAACGTTTCGAAAGTACTATGTGGAACTGCATACGCTTGACATCTATCTACTTGGACGACTCTAATCTAGCCATAGTTTCGTACACATCTTTCCAGCCACACCAGCTGTTATGGCGTAATAGTTGGTCGAGACTGGTACGAGCATTATTAGTTCTCACGTGTATTTGATGTTTAAAATCTCTGCAAAGGTTTTTGGTGCGGGTAACAACCACTATCCTTCTCCTAGGCTGGTTTGCATGATCGGTGTTTGTAGAGAACAGGAAATCTTGCCAGGTTATGCTACGCCTGAGCGCTGTGGCAGGTTTCTATTGGATCTTAATGAGTGTCCTTTTCCACCACCAAGAGCTGTTGTTGAAGCTCTCTATTCTGCTGGTCGCTATGCAAACCGTTATCCTGGTAGAGAGCTGTTCGATAGGCTAAAACTGCTTGTTGCAGACTATGCTGGTGTAGATGTTGACAGTGTAGCTGTTTTCGGTGGTGGTGATGAAGGTCTACGCATTGTATTTGACGCATTTGTAGCTAAAGGAGACTCTGTGGTTTTGACTAAGCCTGGCTTTGCTATGGCTAGACTATATGCTGGAATTCGAGGTGCAAAGATTGTTCCAGTGTCTCTGCAGGAGGAGGGTTTACGCTGGACTATAGACTTTAACCATCTTCTCGAAGTGGCTAAGAAGGCTAAGCTAGTCGTTATAGAGAACCCCCATAACCCTACTGGAAGCCTCTTGCTGACTCCGGGACAGGTTAGAGAGCTTCTCGTAGAAGCTGAGAACGCTATGGTCCTCATAGACGAGGCATACTACGAGTTTGCTGGAGTAACAGTTGCCGATCTTGTCAAAGACTATTCGAACCTTCTCGTCCTCCGCACTCTAAGCAAGGCTTTCTGCCTTGCTGGTCTCCGAGTAGGCTATCTCTTAGCTGCGGAAGAGACTTTGAAACGTGTAGCTCAAGTATTACCCCCATTCACCATATCGAGACCATCGCTAGCAGCTGCAATAAAGGCTCTAGAGGATAGAGGCTATGTTAGACATGTTGTAGGGTTTGTGGTTAGGGAGAGGGAGAGACTCTTCCACGAGATAAACAAGATTAATGGTTTCAAAGCATATATGTCAAAGACCAACTTCTTGCTAGTGAAGACTCCAGAGAGCGTAGATGTTGTTGGGCTAGCATTAGAAAGAGGGATAAGGATTAAGAGGGTTGGAGATCTACCAGGCTCATATGTGAGGATCAGCATTGGACTTCGTAGAGCCAACGAGCTAGTGTTAGAGGTGTTGAGAGAGGCTATAGCAAAGCCTTGAGCCTCGCTGGCTGGTTCTTGGTAGCAATTAGTATGGTGGCTATATGGAAGCTTGCTTGCCAATTTGCAAGCTACGCTATAGTGTGTCCTGAAACAGTGTTCTACCACCTACTAAACATGGATTTGACAACAATAGTACATGCAATGACCATCACCCTTTCAAACACGTTTGCAGGGTTCGTACTAGCTAGTATAGCGGCTTACACTAGCATATTCATTGGAATCACACACCCTATACTGTGGAGCTTCTTCGCATCCCTAAACGTACTAGTGCAGAGCGTGAGCATTCTCATCTGGGCTCTGCTAGGCTTAGCTATTTTTGGGGTTGCAAGTAGGCTGCCAGCAATCCTAGTAGCTTTCGCCGCATCTTACCCAATACTCTTAAGCTCACTTCTAACCAGCGTTGAAAGGTTGAGGAAGAGATACTGGGAGCTCTCCAAGATGCTCAAGCTAAACAAGCTACAAGAGCTAGTCTACATCTTGGTGCCAGGTAGTCTACCAGCATACATCTCAGCTGCTCGTAGCGCTTTCGGGGTAGCGTTGAGAGTGAGTGTTGTTGCTGAAGCTTTTGGGGCTAGTGGCGGTGTTGGGTATATGCTTATGCTCTCCTATAGTATTGGAGATCTAGTCGATTTCTACACGTGGGCTCTACTACTGATAATGTTGATGCTTTTTGTAGATAGAGTATTGTTCTACCAACTAGAGAGGCTGGCGATGAGATGGGTAGGGTAGTTCTAGAAGCCCACAATATCGTTAAAAGGATAGGCGATACTCTAGTCATAGACCGTGTAAGTCTTAGAGTGTGTGAGGGAGAAGTTCTAGGCCTTATAGGCCCCAATGCTGCTGGAAAAACAACCCTATTACGGATACTTGCTGGCCTTATCGAGCCAGACTCTGGACATGTTGTTAGAAGAGTTGGTGTTGGTTATGTATCCCAGGGAAATCTTCTCCTCCCCTGGCTGACAATATACAAGAACATAGAGTTGCCATTAAAGGTGGCTGGTGTTGGCGAAGAGGAGAGAAGGGATAGGGTGTTGAAGGTTGCGGAAAGGCTTGGGATTAGAGAGTACCTGGACTACTACCCTCACGAAGTTAGTGGTGGTACAGCTCGCAAAGCCGCTATTGCTAGAGCGTTGGTGACAGGTGCTAGACTGCTACTCTTAGACGAGCCTTATACAGGCTTGGATGTGACGAGCATATTGAGTCTACAAGACATGTTGAAAGAGCTTAAAAGAGAGCAAGTATCCATGATAGTTGTTAGCCACCAAATTGCAGAGATGGTCGAGATTGCAGACAGGGTGTGTGTGACGAGTAGAAGGCCTCTCCGAATAGTAGAGTGTGTAGAAAACAGTGGAGATGATGTTGTGTATAAGCTGAAAAAGAGGCTTGTTGAAGTTTAGCCTGTGTGGAAGACTGTGTCGGGTATACTGGCAGGATCTTTGGATAGGTATCCTCCCATCCAAGCTAGCTTCCACACACTCTTTATCGAGTTGATAATGGTTTCGTCTAAGAGCTTGTCGACAATCTTTACTCTAGAGTAGAGGATGTCTGCCTCCTCCTCTGATAAGTGGTATAGTTTCTCCAATAGGCTAACAATAGTGTTCTTGTCTCTAACCCATATCTTGGCCGCCTCGAGTCTAGCCTTGACAAACCTTTTCACAAGATCAGGGTTCAACTCGACCCAAGACTCTCTAGCAGCATATACCAGCATTACTGGAAGTCCTTTACCGCCAACTTTACGCCAAAGACTTGTAAAGTCTTCGACGATGTGCGCGCCTTTTGCAAGAGCTTTGGAGACTATGGGCTCCCAAACAACAATAGCGTCAACATCTCCTCGCTCTAAAGCTGATATCATTCCACCTGGCTCTAAGTTCACAACATGTATGGCTTTTCGAGAACCACCAGTCTCGCTAACCTCGATGCCGTAGGCAAGCCTTACATACGCTTTAAACATGCGATATGTTCCAGAGGCTACAACTGCACCTACACGTCTACCAACTAGATCCTCCACACTTCTAACCGTGGGGTCCATCGACAAAACTGCTTGGTTTTGGTACATGTCAGCAGCGATGATCTTCAGCCTAACCCCCTTCTCTAGAAGCTTTGCAGCCATTTCGGCAGGGATAACAGCAACATCTATATCGCCACGCTCTAGAGCAGCGAGAATCTCTGGCGTCTTATGGAACCTGTAAACTTTCAAGGTAAACCCATACTCTTCTCCAAGCCTTTCAACCTCCATAACATCTAGTGTTGAAATTCCTCCAAGCAGCGTACCAGCACGAATAACAGGCTTCACACTAGAAACATTCTGGCCGCTCCATACAAGCCAAATGCCAATAGCTGCTAGAGCAGCTAACACTAAAATAGCGAAAACAAGTTTACCTTTCATAAAATCACCATGAAGTATAAGTCAGGATGGTGTACAACTACTAAAAAGGGTTAGCATGCTAACCGAAACATTCTAAGTAGGGGTGACGAAGGACGCCCTTTCACTGAACAGTGATGGTACCTTGGCGGGGCTGACCCCTACAGCCTCTAGAAAACGGTTTCTCTACATGCTGTAGAGACTGTAGATGTTAGTGGTGTTACGGTGCTACCTGGTATTACTGTTTAGCTTTTGGAGAGTCTGCTAATCTGTAGAGCTGCGGAATATTGTTCTTGGAAGGAGTGTGCCGTGGCGACAGTAGGTGGTGTTCGTGATAGAGTACTAGAGTTTCTAGCAAAGTATGAGGAGCGTGGATTACTCGTTTTGAAAGCAGCTATAGCAGCTGCTGTTGCGAGAAGAAGAGAGGGAGGTGCAAAGTTAGGCGATTTCTCCTATCGTGATGTAGTGGCTAGATTACGTGCGCAAGGAATAAGCTACAATCCAAGTATGTTGCTGCGCATACTAGAGAGAGACTACGGTGTTATTGAGACAAGCTATCGTAGTGGGAACCAGCATTGGTGGAAATTTGTAGACTTTGATGCTGTTGTTGAAGCTGTTGAAGCCTACGAGAAGGGCGATGATATTGGCGATAGTGTGGGAGAAAGTGGGGAAGAGATTGGTCTAGAAGGTGATCCTAGAGTAGAGCTGCTACGCATACAAGTAGCAGCTCTAAGACCTAGAAAGCTTTTGAAGACGTTGAAGCTTTTGGCTGCTAAAAAACGGCTAACGTCGAGAGATGTGAAGCTTTTCGAGGATCTAGCTTTCAACGTTCTTCCAAAGCTTGTGCGAGTGCTTGAAGAGGCTAGAGAGTATGAGGATGAGCTAGCAGAGGAAATAGCTTTGCTCGAAAAAGTGCTTGGTTTAGCTGTAAAGATTGCGAGAAAAATGCTTGTAGAGGAGAAGGTTGAGGCTGAAGCTGTAGAGGCTTTAGAGGCTATTGCTAGAAACCTCTAGCCTGCTATTAGCGCTGCTTCTAGGTTGCCCTTCTCAAGCTGCTCTATAATCTCCTCATACTCGTCGTGGGTTGCAGGGTTTTTGAACTTGATCTCGCCATTTACGATCTTCTGTTTAAGCTCTTCAACGATCTTCCAAGCTTCTTCGCTAATGTACTTTTCTCTAAGCTCTTTGACAATCTCTACAACTTTTTCTGGCGTAAGATCTTTTGGTAGTCTACCAACACTAGCTGCTTGTTCTGCAAACCACTTCACCATATCTAGGCTTGCCAGGTCTAGACCTCCTTCCTTCAAGCCTAGACTGTGTATTCCTCCCTTGAACGTACCCTCAACAACTTCTTTAATTGCTGTGTAGACCGCATTGTCTACCCTCTTCAACCCGCTTATGATTATGTGGTAGGGGTCAATCCACTCTTGACTTGCATCCTGTCCTATTGCTAGCACTTTAACACCACGTTGCCAAGCTTCTCTTACAGCTTCAAACATGCCCAAATGGGTGGCTCCAGCTAGTCCGTAGAGCACCTTAGCACCCTGTCTTATCAATGCTTCAGCAGCTTCTTTGCCTTTGGCAGGATCTGTGAAAGTGCCAGTGTATATCCATAGCAGGTCAGTCTTTCTACCAGTCACCTTCTCGTAGTACTTGGCGCCAAAGAGGTAGCCTATGTGGAACCTCCATAGAGGTGGAATATCCATACCAGCAACAGCTCCTATCTTGTCACCTCCAAGGTTGTGGGCTATGTCAGCAGCCAATATGCCAATCAACGCTGCAACCTCTTGCTCTCTAAACACGTAGCATGCAACGTTGGGGTAAACCTTGCTTGTTGCAGCATCTATCAACGCATATTTCTGCTCAGGATGCTTTGGTGCAACTTCCTCTAAGGGTGCTGTCCATAGGAAGCCAACCAAGACTATTAGGTCGTACTTACCCTCACTACTAAGCCTATCGAGAAGTGAAGCCATTTCAGCAGTGCTACGTGGTGTTGCAAACTTCACTTCTACACCAAGCTCTTTACGTGCACGTTCAGCTCCAAGCCACGCCATGTCATTGAAGCTTAAATCGCCACGTCCTCCAACGTCAAACAGTACTAGAACTCTAACCTTTTTCCCAGGCTTAACCTCCGATGGTTGTCCAGCAACAGTTTTTGTCTCTGTCACAGTTTTTGTGACTGTTATTGTGACAGTCCCAGCTTCTCTGCCAAATGGCGATGTTATAGCTCCAAGAGCATATCCTACAACCAACCCTATTATGAGGATGGCTAGTACATGCACAGTAGTTAGACTTGGTCGAGCAGACAAGACTCACCATCCAAGCTTCAAGCCTCTACTACAACCCTATAAATGTGATCTTTAAGTAGTTGAAAGGTGTGGTTCTAGACAATGACTAGAGGAATCTTATTGTACCTACACCCTCGAAAGAGTTAGACAGCGGTGGTAGGTATGATCGAACAGCTCTTAGCATCTCCAGTACTAGCTGCACTCCTCCTACTTGCTGTGTCGATATCGCTGTACATTTTGAGTCAAAGGTTGGTCGGGCTAGCGTATAGTAGGAGTATAATGTTGGCAGATGCGCTAGCCGTAATATCGTTGGCAATATTGGTCAAAGAATACCATTTGCTAGATTGGTTTATCTCCTTGCTAGCAGGTGTTCTGCCAACATCCTAAAAGATTTTTTCTATTGAAGTATACTGCATCAAAACTTTTGAAAGACTATCTACAAAAGCGTGTAGTTTGGAGCTCAAAAACTACTCTTTGATGTACGGCTTGCCTAGCCATGATGGTGCTCTAGCTTTAACACCGTAGAGGGCTACTGCTGCTATTGCTGCTATGTACGGTATTGTGTTTAGTAGTTCAGAGATGCCTGGAGTTGTACTGTATGCTGCTTGTAGTGTTAGTGCTAGTACTTCTGCGGTGCCGAAGAGGTAGCCTGCTACTAGTGCTGCTAGGGGGTTCCAGTTGCTAACAACAACGATTGCTAGTGCTACAAAGCCTCTACCTGCTGTTATGTCGCGGGTGAAAGAGCCTACATAGCCTAGCACTAGTATTGCACCAGCGAGCCCGTGGAGTAGACCGGCTAGACCAGTTACAAGAGTTTGTACTAGTTCAACTCTAACACCCATGGCTTCTGCACTGCGTGGATTCTCGCCACATGACGCGATTGTCAGTCCAAGTCCCGTCCTTGTCAAGATGTAGTGGGCTGCTATTGAAGCTCCAACTGCCAATAGGAAGAATGGGTTGAAAGAGTAGCCTCCTACGTTTAACGCTGGTATTCTTGGTAGTGGGCTGCTGTGTCCGGGGTTGCCCCAAACTGCTATTAGCACTGCAACTGCAAGTCCTACTGCGAACATGTTAAGCCCAATCCCTAACACTATCTGGTTTGCCTTGAGCTTTGCAGATGCAGCACCGTGTATCAAGCCTAGAATGCAGCCTACACACATTGCAGCTAGAACTCCTAGCCATGGACTACCGGTATAGTGTGTTGTAACAGCTGCAGCTAGTCCAGATATCAACATCATACCCTCAATGCCTATGTTGACAACGCCGCTCTTCTCGGTTAGAATCTCGCCTACAGCCGCCAAGACTAGAACTGCGGAAGGACCTGTAGCAGCTAGCAATACTGGGATGAGAAGCTCAATGTTCATGTCTGGCCCACCTTTCTAAGCACTAGCCTGCGTTGTACTAGAGTGTAGATGCTTGGGAGACCCAAGCTAAACACTATAACTCCAACTATACCTGTTACAACGTGTACGTCTAGGTCGAGATGGAGTTGCAAATTGTAGCCTCCAGCAAACAAGCTTGACACTAACGCTGCAGTGGCTATAGTTCCCAATGGATGGTTCCAGGCTAGAAGCGCTACACCAATACCGTTAAAGCCAACCCCGTAGAGGCTGCTAAGCGCAACATCCAATTTGTAGAGTTCACATGCTATGAGCACAGCTCCAGCCAAGCCTCCAAAGAAGCCTCCTAGGGCCATTGAAGCTAGCGATGCTAGTTTCACGTTGACAGCCTGATACCTAGCAGCATCAACGTCAAAGCCTGTTGCACGCATGTAGAGGCCAATCCTAGTATGGTACACCACTACATATGCTGCAATTGCTGAGATAACGGCTATCAGTAAGCCTGTATGGACACCCTCTACAGGTGGTAGGCGAGCTTGGGGTGGTAGAGGCTTTGACACATCGGGATATCTAGGATCCTTGAGGTAGACCACGACAATGTGTCTTGCCAAGTAGTAGAGTATCCAGTTTAGCATGACAGTCGATACAACTTCGTGTACACCGCGATAAAGCTTCAACAATGCAACAAATACGCCGAGCAGAGCTCCAACAAGACCGCCTGCCAACAATACAGCGAGAGGGTTTGGAACTAGGTAGCCTACCACAAGCGCTGCTAGTGCGCCAAGATAGGCCATACCTTCACCACCAATGTTGAACAAACCTGCTAGTGCAGGTATTGCGAATGCTAACCCGGTCAAAACGTAGAGTGCCATTCGGTCAACAGCTATTGAGATGTTCTCGATAGCACCTCTAAAAAGTAGTTCGTAGGCTTCTATAGGGTCATAGCCTAATACTGCTAGTAGAACACCTACAACAGCCAAGCCTAGCACTAGACTTGTAAGGCTTGCAAGCAGCGTATTAGCTAGCCATTCCACCCTCATAGCCTCCCATAAGCCTCCCAAGCTCCTCGTACGTGTACTTGTTCGTAGGCTTTAACGATACGATCTTGCCAGAGTACATGACTGCAAGCCTATCCGAGAGCTGTAACAGCTCGTCTAGGTCAGAGGATACTAGTAGTATTGAAGTGCCGTTATCGGCCATTTGACGTAGCATCCTCCTAACAGCCATTGTAGATGCATAGTCAAGACCATGCGTAGGGTCTACAGCTACTAGCAGTCGCGGCTTTAAAGCCATTATTCTTGCAAGTGCAAGCTTCTGTTGATTACCACCACTAAGCCTTTTAACGGGCATGGTCAAACTCCTAGCAACAATTCCAAGCCTATCAACATATTCTCTCAAAAGCTTCTCTACGCGGCTCCAAGAGACCAAAAGACCGGTTCTTCCAGCAACAGCAAGCATTAACGCCATGTTCTCGACAAGGTTCATGTCCTGGATTAGTGCAAGCCGCCTCTCACTAGGTAGAAACGCCATACCCAACCTCAACCTCTCCCAAGGGGGCAAACCAGTAACATCTCTACCACAAAACACTATCCTGCCACTACTAGGCTTTAAAAGTCCAAAGATAGCCTCAACAAGCTCTTCCTGACCATTCCCAACAACACCAGCGATACCAAGTATCTCTCCACGTGAAACCCAAAACGACACGTTGTCGACAACACGTCTACCCTCTCTAACAACAGTTAGCCTCTCAACCTCAAGCACACGCTCGCCCACAACAACCCGTTGTGTTGGACGTTTAACCTCCTCTATCTCACGCCCACCAACCATAAGCCTTGCAAGAGTGTTGAGATCGACTTCGCCAACACGAATGGTCTTTACAACTTCTCCCCTCCTCATAACAGTTACAACATCGCCTACAACGGGAACCTCTTTAAGCCTATGCGTGATATACATTATGGCTACACCATCCTCTTTCAACCTCTTAACAAGCTTGAATAGAGCTTCGGCCTCCAAGGGGGAAATAAGGCTTGTAGGTTCGTCTAGTATCAAGAGCTTAGGCTCGGAAAGTAGAGCCTTGACAATCTCGATACGCTGCTGAAGACCAGCTGGAAGCTCATCAACTCTCCTGTTGAGAGGAATCTTGAGGCCATACTCAGCCTCTAACTTCTCGACTCTTTCCAAAACCTCTCTACGACTCAACCCGATATGGTGGCCGTAGAGGAAGAGGTTTTCAGCAACAGTAAACCTGTGCACAAGGCTGAAGTGCTGATACACCATCGATATACCAGCACGAATAGCCTCCCAAGGCCCACGAAAAACCCTAGGAACACCCTCAACAAGAACCTGGCCACGAGAAGGTCTAACCTCACCATATACTATGCGTGCAAGCGTAGTTTTACCAGCACCATTCTCCCCAAGCACAACGTGCACTTCTCCACGCCGAAAACCTAGACTAACACCTCTCAACGCAACCGTTCCATCAGGATAGATCTTGTGTAGATTGCGAACCTCAACAACATACTCTCCCAACAAACCCACCACTACAGATAGACATCAGCAAATTATACAACCCCTAAAACAGGTCACTCTGAACAAAAGTAGAACATGTATGTGTAGAAGGGTAGAGCAAGTGGAGTGTTGGCTAACTGCTGCGTGGTAGAGAAAAAGTACGTGGTTATATGTGTAAGAGT
>DQUB01000031.1 GCA_015662475.1 Pyrodictium sp. | reverse complement strand
CTAGACCAAGCAAACATTTGTAGAACGATGTTACAAACGGTCGTTTCACACTCAAAATCTACTACCGTGAAATGTAGAAGGTGGTAGATTGCGGCTAAAAGGGGTGATGTTGGCTGGAGAAAGTAACATGCTTTGCTCTAAAAGCAGGTATTAGAGTACGTGTGCCAGAAGAGCTGATACAATGTTTTCAAGAGGCAACTAGAAAGCTTGCTCAGATATCGCAGGAAAGCGTTATAGGTAGTGCTTGGGCTGTGTTTTCAATAGGAGATTGCCTGGTTAAGCTTGCTATTGAGAGAAAAATGATGGCAGAACAGCGCTTGCCTTATGTCCAGATAGGAATACATTTAGCGTGCACGCGTGCTCCGGACGTTGTAAAAATAGTTGAGGAGCTTGCAACATTAAAGTGTGGCGCCTTGATGATAGACCTACCATAAATAAGCTTGCACTTTTAGGACAAGTTTATTGGCGGTGATGTAGAAGAGCGGTCGCTGAAGAGCATGTTGAAACTCCCATGAGCTGAGCCCTAATATACCCCTACGAGCCCACCGCTATTGAAGGTGAGCTACGACGCCAAGACATCTTCTCTCCATGGCCGACCTAACACCATGGGATCTCAGCCGCATAATAGAACTTGCTCAACATCTTAAAAGACGGTATTATAGTGGTGAGCGTGTATTAAATGTGTTGAGAGGCTATAGTGTTGCTCTTCTCTTCGAGAAGCCAAGTACAAGAACGAGAGTTAGTATGGAGCTTGCAGCAATCCAGCTTGGCATGCACCCAATAGTGTTGACGTGGTCAGAGACCCAGCTAGGTCGTGGTGAACCTATAAAGGATACAGCTAGAGTACTCTCAAGATATGTTGACCTAATAGCAGCTAGAGTATATCGCCATGAAAGCCTTCTCGAATTCGCACGATATTCGCTTGTGCCTGTAGTTAACATGCTCAGCGATAAGGAACACCCTCTACAAGCAATAGCTGACATGCTAACAATTCTCGAGGTTAAAGGCGGGTTCAAAGGATTAAAACTAGTTTTCGTAGGTGATGGCAGAAACAATGTTGCTCATAGCCTAATACTTGCAGCAACAATGCTTGGAATGAACATGGTTGTAGCAACGCCACCTCAACTAGCTCCTGAAAAGAGCGTGCTTGATAAAGCATATGAATTTGCAGATGCTACTGGTGCTAGAATAGAAGTTATTGATGACCCGCAAAAAGCCGTTGAAGATGCAGATGTCATATACACCGATGTTTGGGTTAGTATGGGCGAGGAAGAAATAGCGGAGAAAAAGCGGCAGTTGCTCAAGGATTACACGGTAACAACAGAGTTACTAGCTAAAGCAAAACACGATGTAGTATTCATGCATTGCTTGCCAGCACATAGAGGAGAAGAGGTTACAGACGAAGTAATCGAAGGGCCTCACAGTATTGTGTGGCTACAAGCTGAGAATAGGTTGCATGCACAAAAAGCAGTACTTCTATGGTTGTTGCAACCTAGAACTCCTTAGCCTCGAACTCTTTTAACTTCTACACCAAGTTCTTCCGCCTTCCTAAGAGCTTCTTCTTGAAGCTGTGGGCCAGCACCATAGAGAACCAGTATGGGCTTTGCGTTTATAGCGGTAGCCTTCTCTTTAAGTTTCTCAACAGCATCCACGCCAACCTTTACGGAGTCTGTGATAACATCAATAGCGAGTATTTGGTCTTCTTTCTTTGCAACAATGTCTATGTGCCCTTTAGATGTTTGGAAACCAACATTAACAGTATAGCCTGCTTCAACATACCTACCAGCAACCTTGCCAATAACGCCATACTTTCTCTCCAACTTTTTCTTTAAGAACACTATGCGTGCAAGACTCAATAGCCACACCTTCTATCTGTCGCCTCACAACTCTATTTTTATGGCTTTTCTCCACTAGCCGGTAGAAAGGTGAACAGTATGGTTCTCGAGCTCTTAGGGATTGCAGGAATGGTTTTGATAGTGTTAGGCTGGGTAGTAGCTCTTCGAGATGGACCACCACCTCCAAGTCTAAGTGGACTATACGCTATGGGTAGTGTATTGTTGGCAATATACGCTACTGTAATACGTGATATAGTGTTCACCATTCTTAACTTCTTAGCATTTGTCTTTTCGACAATAAACCTAATTAGATTCTATAAGATTGGAAAAAGCTCCAAAGCTTAAGAGAGGAAAGTAAAGTAGAAGACTATGGGGGCTATAGTGACTACAATCAATCCTAGTAACTTGGCAAAAATGCTAGCAAGTTTGAGTGCAGCAATAGCACGTATCAGGAGGCTTGAGAGAAAATGTAGACCTACAGAAGCTAGAGGTTGTGAGGACCTCAGACGTATAGAGTTGGCGCTAGAGCGTATAAAGCTTAGACTTGAGACAATAGCTATTATAGGTCTTAACGTTCACCCTCTTCTGACTGAGACAAAATCAATGTTGCTTGAAGTACGAAAACTCATAGGTGAAGTAGGAGACCCATACATAGCAGCACTACTTGCAGAACTAGGCAATGAGGTTGAAAAACTCCTAGTGGAGACGAAGATGTGGGAGGTATAGCGTGAGAAAACTGGCAATCTTGCACGTAATTCGAGAAAATGACGGTTCAAGGGTTGTACTGAAAAACTATGTAGACTCGAAACTAGAGAATGAGTACATCTGCAAAAACGTTAAAAGCGTTATTATAGTGGGCAACGAGCCTTGTAGACTACATATGCCCATGGGGATAGATCACCGCTTTACTACGCTAATTTTCCCCGAAAAGAATGCAAAACTTAGTTGTAGTAACATAGAGGCAAAGGTGCTATTATGACAACCATAATACTTCGTGAAGAAAAAAGCAAGAGTAGAAGAGGCAAACATGCAGTAAGATGCATTGCATTAATAGTCGATTCCAAGGGCACTGTCAAAATCCCTAAGCCGAGTAGGCGAGAGCTAGCAAAACCAACGTATAGTAGAGGTTCTGCTGAAACACTATATGTAAACCTCTCTGAAGGAGAGTATGGCGTTCAAGTTTGCCTAGTAAAAAACCTTAAAGGTCGTGTTAAAGGTTGGATAGAAGTCTACGACTCTGATGGGCGTCTAGTTTACCGTGCAGTGTATCGCAAGTTGAAGTTAAGATATAGTAAGGGTGATGCTACATATGCTTGGATAGCAAAACGTGTAACCGAGCACCTTAAACTACCTATAAAACGGTTGAACTTGAAGCCTAAGAACCTGCCGATGACCGAGGCTCAAAAGCTGAGCCAACACTAGCAATGATGTGTTCACGGACCGGGGGAGGACCTACTTCACGATAACATCCCGCTTTGTCAAGGTTGATAGTATAACGCTTGCAACGTCTTTAGACCTTCGCTTACCACCTTTAACGTGGACAGTAATCTTGTAGCCTTTAACTACCAGCCTAACAGGTTTGAGACCAAGAACTTCGACAGCATCCCTAATGCCACTGTTCTCAATGACAGGTAGCTTTTGGGGGTCGCCACATGGCCCCCATCCACAAGAATAGCAGGCGAGATTGTGAGCTTCTATGTTTGCTGCACAAGATGAAGGGTATACACGTAGACCAAGCTTTCTGGCATAGACCTCTACAAGACGTTTTAGATCGTGTTCTTTAACCGTGACCTGGTCTTTGGGGTCGCGTGGTTGGCGTGGCAGTCTACGCTTTATCTCGTCGATGTTAAGTCCAGCTAGTTCGAGTCGGCGAAGTATACCTGGTGTAACACGCAAGCTACCAGGCACAACGCCTTTTGCACCGTTTTCCTTGGCCTTAGAGAGTAGCGTTGGTATCTCAGATTCAGTTAAACCTGGTATTATCGGTCTTAGAAAAAGTGTAACATGTACAGAGGCTTTAGAGAGTCTCCTTATCGTCTCAAAACGCTCACTGGGTCTTGGCGCGTTGGGCTCTAACTTCTCAGCATGTTTTATGGTTATAATGGTTACTAGAAAGCTTGTTTGAGGATCCATCACTCGTAGGAGTGTAGCGAGAAGTTTTTCGTCTATGAAGGCTTTGGTTGATATCTGTGTGGGGTTTCCAAGAAACTTTCGTGTTTTCTCGAGATAGTCTATTGTGCATTCAACAGCCTCCTCCATGAAGGGTTCAGTAACAGAGCCAAAGGCGAGCAATGTGCCATGAGGTCCTGGAAGAAAGTAGGGGTTATTGAGCAAAGCGTAGACGAGCTCTAACCCTGTTAGAGGGTATGGTTGTGGCTTCATCGGAAATCCCATATCGGGAACATAGCAATAAACACAACCAAACTTGCAACCAGTGCTTGTATGTACCGTCATACCGCATGGTCTAGGCCGTCGCTTCGCATGTCCATCTTCTAACGCTTTCCTAATACTACTTCCATCGATCATTGATCCTATCCTGTCTCGCAACCTCTCTTTATCTCTAAGCACTCTTTCAAGCAGGGATCCTGTAACACGGTAGAGTGGGCCAGTCACTTCTAAGCTACCCTATAATACCTACAGTTTGAATGTCTCCCCTATATCCCGGTGATTTAGCTGGTGGAAACGCTAGCATGGACAAGGCTGCCAAGCATAAAAGTCTTCAATACATTTGGGCGTAAACTTGAACCCTTCATACCCTTCAAGCCTGGTCTTGTCCGCATGTATGTTTGCGGGCCAACAGTGTACGATTACACGCACTTGGGCCATGCTAGGACATATGTTGCCTTTGATGCAATTAAAAGGTATTTCAGGCTTAGAGGATTTAATGTTATACATGTGCAGAACATAACCGACATAGACGATAAAATAATCGATAGAGCGCGGAATGAGAATAGAGATTGGAGAGAAATTGTTGACACGTATAGTAGAGACTACTTTGAAATGCTCGAAAAACTCAAAATAAGAGTTGATATACATCCTAGAGTTACCGAGCACATAAACGAAATAATAGAATTTATTCAAGGTCTTATAGACAGGGGCTACGCCTACGTAGCACCAAGCGGCAGTGTCTACTTCGAGGTTGACAAGTATCCCGACTATGGAGGTCTAAGTGGGCGAAAAAGCCCAGAAGAGTGGAGACAGGAAATAGAGGTGTTGAAGGAGAAAAAGAAGCCCTACGATTTTGCACTTTGGAAGGCTTGGAAGCCTGGAGAACCATATTGGGAAGCACCTTGGGG
>DQUB01000111.1 GCA_015662475.1 Pyrodictium sp. | reverse complement strand
TTGTAGATACCTTGCAAGATCTTGTACTATTGACGCGTTAACATATGAGGGTCTTCTCGCTGATGGAGGAGATGAGCCAAGAAGATCGTCTAGGTGGAGTATACGTTCTCCTCTCAACTCAACTACAACTATGTTAGAGGATGCCTCGAGAGAGGAGAAGATCGTGGAGATAGGCTGCATCACACCATTAACAGTTGCTAGCAGTAGGGAAGAAAGCGTGAAAACTAGGACGAGGAGAGGTAGAAAGACACGCCTAAACACAATTTTTCGAAGAAACCTTCTAACAAAAAATGTTGTGTGCAAACATGCCCACCCCAACTAGAGGCTTGGAAAGACGTCTAGCATACTGAATTAAGTCTAACCATACGCACACCTCGCTGGTACAAGCGGAAAAACATACGATGCAAACTGTCGTAGATCGGCATACAGCTAAGTACTACACAGTCGTACATATGAACATCATATGATCGCGCACGTCTTCGCTAATAGAGAACTATGGTTACAGTGAACAACACCCTATGAGCCAAAAATAGAAGTAGAACATTTGCAAATATTACAAATCTCCTTATCCGCTGTCCCAACCTCCAAACGACTTTAATTATTGTAAAATGATAATTCAATAACCCACAACAAACATAGAAAATTCTACAATAACTGTGGGAGTAGAAAGGTGGCGCCGGGGGCGGGATTTGAACCCGCGCGGGGTTAACCCCCACCGGCTTAGCAGGCCGGCGCCCTACCAGGCTAGGCGACCCCGGCACCTTGGAGCGCTGGGCTCCGTTAACTGGGAAACAGTAGGTGGGTGGGGTTTAAGTGTTGCGTGGTGTTGTTATTCTTTCATTGCTATGTGGAGTATTGTTAGTAGGTAGTCTAGAACGTCTCTCATTGAGAGCATTCCTACTGGTCTACCTTCTCTATCGACGACTGGTAAGTGTCTTATTTTGGCATCTCTCATTTTCTCGATAGCGTTGACAAGTAGTTCGTCTGGTGTTGTTGTGATTGGGTTTTCCGTCATGATCTCCCAAACTGGAAGCTTTTTGCCTACTTTACCACCCACAATTGCGTAGATCATGTCTCTCTCTGTCACTATTCCAACAAGTTTGCCCTCTTCATCGACTACTAAGACGCTTCCTATCCTATTCTCGTACATTAGCTGAGCAGCTTTCTCTATAGGCTCGTCTCTCTTTATGGTTATTGGAGGGGCTGTCATTAGGTCTTCAACTCGAAGACCTATATGCCTTCTCTTTTTCAGGAAAGGCAATTGTGGCCCCACACCACCTGGCTTTCCGCTCCTTTTAGATGCTTGCTTGTTAAAGCTGCTCTCTACTCTTCTACAACCACTAGTATTCTCGAAGGTCTTTCTAACGG
Source organism: Pyrodictium sp. (assembly GCA_015662475.1). Lineage (GTDB taxonomy): Archaea > Thermoproteota > Thermoprotei_A > Sulfolobales > Pyrodictiaceae > SZUA-1443. The sequence goes on along the minus strand of DQUB01000111.1, from coordinate 2,384 downwards.
TTTAACGGTGCATTTCTGCCTACACTCTACAAGCTCTCCAGGTCCTACTACAGCTGCTGGTCCTCCATCTTCTCTCACAGCTACTGGTGCTAGTAGTGGTGCTACTATAGAGTGGCTGTCGACTATCGTGGGTGGTGTTGCATCGTAGACTAGCATGTTGCCACATCGTAGGGCGTAGTCTGTGAGAAGGATCTTCCTATGTAGAGGTTCTTGGCAGGATAGTAGTAGTATGCTTGCTTCATCGTATGGTGCTTCGACTACGGCTTTTGAGTCGATGTAGGCTAGGTTTCCAGGGCCTAGATCCAATCTCGACCTATTGCCAAGATATACTCTTACAACGCCGCCAAGTACTGCGAGAAGTTGGCCGCCATAGACTGTCTCCTCTACTTCGCGTTGAAGCTTATGCACGCAAAACGCAACGTGTTTGGAGCGTGTTGACCCAATAGCCACCTCTAATGATAATAGGCACCACCCCCAACAGTTTTGTTCGCGGAAGCCCTACTATGGTCCCACTATATATTGGTTTGCTTTGGGTTGGAGGCAGAGTGCTTTGGATAGGGAGTTGGAGGTACACCGCTCTATTGTAGAGGCTATAGCGGTTAGAATTGCTGGAGAAATTGTGTTGTCAGAGCATCCTTGGAAGACGCTTAGAAGGTGGAGAGAAACCTTCCAAGCTAGCCAGGTACAGGTTGCACGCAAAATGGGTGTATCACCTAGCGTTGTGAGCGACTATGAGAAGGGGCGTAGAACTCCTGGAGTCCAGTTTGTTCGTCGCTATGTTGAGGCTTTGCTAGAGATAGACTCGGAGCGTGGTTGGCCTATAGTGAAGAAGCTTGCAAAATCCTATGGGTTGAAACATTTGAGAGCTGTACTAGACATGGGAGAGCTTGAAGAGGGGGTTGACTTTGACGAGCTTGTAAAAGCTGTTAAAGGCATACCCTTGACCTCCGTTGCACCCCCAGAAAAGGTTTACGGTTACACAGTCGTCGACAGCATATCAGCGATACTAAGTCTAAGCGGCAACGAGTTCCTATACATCATGGGGGCAACAAGTCGACGAGCACTCGTCTTCACACACGTGACAACAGGTAGATCGCCTATGATTGCTGTTCGAGTTGCACCAATAAAACCAGCTGTTGTCGTAGTCCATGGGCCTAAACGTGTCGATTTTCTAGCCATAATGTTGGCTGAAGCAGAACACATACCCCTCATACTATCAACGGCAAAAACTGTTGAAGAATTGTTGGAGGGTCTCCGAAAACTTGCTCGAGTCTAGCCCTTCTTCCTCTCCTCCAAAAGTATTATTGCTGCTGCTATATCGCCACCAGTCTCCTCCAAAGCCTTTCTAGCCTCTTCCAAGCTAACACCAGCCTGTTCGGCAACAAGCTTTACATCCTCTTCAGTAAACTCTGGTTTCTCCTCCCCTTTCCCAGCTTTAGCCTCTACAAGCTTAGGCTTACCCATAACCTGCAATATCGTTGCATTACCCGGCATCTTGAACAGTATAACGTTGTCAGGTTCTTCGAATACTAGCTGACCACCATCCTCTCTTTCAACAATAACACGTACAGCTTTCACCTCCTCAAACTCTATGTTTATACCCATGCGTTTAAGCTGTCTAAGCAGGTCTGCAGGAGACCCTCTAAAGAAGGCCATCTTGGCCCACCCCGAGAACAGGGCTAGCTAGAAACCATACTTATTAGATACTTTTCACCACAGCTAGCTTGTAGCGGGTAGAGACCACCATTCGATGTAGCTGGCTAGCTAAACGAGTTTGGGATTGGGGGTGGGAGCAAGCCTTGGGAAAAGTTGTTTTGAAGGTGTTGGGTGGAGGTGGCGAAGTGGGTAGGCTATCGATAGTTGTTAGAAGGGAGAAGAGTAGGCGAGCTTTGATCCTAGATGCTGGGATAAACTTTGACGAGGAGGATAAGCCTATCTTTGCAAGCACATATCCGCCAAAATATGTCGATGCTATAGTGCTAAGCCATGCCCATCTAGACCATGTTGGTACAGCGCCAATGTACTATATCTCTGGCAACCCGACAATATACGCTACAAAACCCACTATAGAGATGGCAAAGCTCATGTGGGCAGATTTCCTAAAATTGAACGGGTATTACTCGCCATACGAGGCAAGCGAGGCTGAGAAAGCCTACAATGCCGCTAGAACGGTAGACTATGGAGACGTTATCGAAGTTGGAGATTTTGTCCTAGAATTCTACAATGCTGGACACATACCTGGAAGCATGGTAACAGTGGTGAATGTTGATGGTCTAAGGATAGCGTTTACAGGCGATATAAATGTTATGGAGAACAAGCTTGTCGAAAAAGCAGACTTGAAGAGCATAGGAAAGGTAGACGTTTTGATCATGGAGGCAACATAT
>DQUB01000096.1 GCA_015662475.1 Pyrodictium sp. | reverse complement strand
ACCATTTAGACTCTACTGGGCATATACACAACATTACTCTATTGCGCAGATTGCATTCCACCTTCCAACCCATTACCACGGTTTAGAGTAAAACAAATTATGTAGAGAGTATCAAGTATAGCTGCTCTGCTAGGCATATTGTTGCAGGCTTTGACGGTTGTCTTGGCGATGAGAAGCTCGAGCGTATGTGGATGGGGGTGGCTTGCAGTGGACCGTACAGTGTCTGTCTTGTCTACTGTTGTTCGCATACGAGTTTTTCTATCACAAGCTTGTACTCTGGAAGCTTTACACTGGCATCCCTATAGACTATGTATTCGGGTCTTTCTTCCTCCCGCTTGTGGCATAGAAGTTTAGCTCTTTCAACATTCTTTGTCCACTGAACTTTCAGCCCAAATCTCTTCAAAATACCGCTTACAAGGCCAACACATACTGCACAAACGAGAGGATTTTCTCTCACAATATCCTTGTAGATGCAGTTCTTGGTGTAGAGAACATGTCTATTCTCACCTTCATGGCGATATTCTTCGAAAACTTGTAGACCTACATTCATCTCCTTGGCCGCGAAAGAGTGGCACTTAACCTCGTATTCTAATAGACCTTTTAGGTCTAGCTTTTCAGGTTTTACACCCGCTTTACTTAGCTCCTCCAACAATATACCAAATCCTATCATAGCTCCTCTCTCAACAATGCTTGCAACCTTTGCAAATCCAGCATCTTCTCCAATAGTGTTTAACGCCATTGCTGTAAGACCTTTCACAACCATTTCCTGGAAATAGGCGTTGTACACTCTAGCCCAGTTCGTCTTAGCCATACTGCGGTTCTCGTTCATATTAAGCCCTACCTAGAGACCGAATCTAGTTCTAGAAAAGCTTTCCAAACTATTGGTTTGCCCAAACAATTACACTTCCACATCCACTTTCAACTTTCGATAGCTAGGAGGCAGATTGAAGAGGTTTAGCTAAATGCTCGAAAAACAGGGCATGTAGGAAGACTAGACTTTGCAAGAAGCGCTATAGGTGTTGGAGGTTGAAGGGTGGCAAAAGCAGTAGACGTTACAAGACAGATGCTAATAGCTGTTGAGAGGTGCCTCGTAGCAGCTAGTCCAAAAACGTAGCTGTTGAACAGTGCTGCATGTGGAAAGCCTTACAATTCTTCCATCCAACATGCTGTGGCCACATTAGTCGTATTGTTTGCTGCAATCAGCTACTAGCCATAATTTTTCCCAACGATGATACTACTGTTACTCGTAAAGCCGATTGCCTTTGAGAACTCTGTGGGCAATTACTCTTATCTCGATGGACGAATATATAGTCTACATATTTGCTGGTTTAGCATGTCACAAGCATTGTACAAGTCTTCGTATAATGTTTCCTCCACGTCTAGTCAAAGGTGTAGGATCTATGCAAGGATTAAGGCAGTGTTTTTAGAGCTGTTCTAGCTATTGTCTTGTGTTGGATGATGTGCCGGAATTATGCTGAAGTACGGTGATGTTTCCAGCCGAGTGCTGACTCTCTACACATGTTCTTCAGCTTGCACTCTTGGCACTTTTTCTTGGCACAGTATAGCTTGTCGTGGATGTAGGCTATTGTCTGTATGAGGCCACTGTATTGTTTGAAGGTTGTTATCGAGGCTCCTGACAGGCACGTTTTCCTCCACCTACACTCTGGACAGTATGCTTCTGCTTGCAGACACCATTGTTTTGCTGGCTTCTTCACGTGTGGTGGTAGTAGTGCTAGTCTTCTTGTTATCCGCTCATAGTGTATGTCTGAGGGTGTTGCATAGCCTGCTAGCCCGGAGTGCAGTATTATTGCATCTGCTGTTTTTGGGCCAACATGTTTTAGTCTTAGTAGCTGGTAGCGTAGCTCCCATATGCTAGAGTGTTTCTGTTTGAGTGTTGCAAGAAGGTCTTCGAGAACCTCTGCTAGTTGTTTGATCTGGTAGCTGTTGCCTAGCAGTGGCAAGATCTTTCTAGCACAGGTTATGTCTAGCCTCCCCCTATCGTCGAGACATTCTGAGAATAGCTTGCGTGCCCATCTCACGGTGTTGGTGTGGTAGTCTGTGTTCCGCGATAGGAATACCGTGACTGCTATTGCTTCTACATCTTGTGGGCTTGCCATCACCCCAACACTGTTGTAGGCTTTGAGGAGAGCTTCTACACTACCACCAGTCTTTCCTAGCGCATCTACTGAGTGTAACCATTGGCCCAACCAGTAGCCTAGAACTTCCTGTCTGCAACCCGGCCCACTACACCTCACATAGCCTCCAACTATCTCTACCACAGTGTTTGCAGCATAGCCATACAGCTTGACAAGCCTTTTGCCTTCGAGTTTGAAGAGTGGTAGTGTGAAGCTTGGGTAGAGTAGGAGGTTGAGGTCTACAGGTTTCAACGTTTTCAAGCTCTTCTAACCCTCACAAGAACAGCTGAAGACACCACCGATACTGTTAGGAGGGGTGGGATGTAAAGTGGTAGGATTGCTGGCTGTTGGACAGCAATGCTCACTAACGCCCATCCCATCGCCAACGACGCTCCTAGAACACCATAGGCTATCGGTCTTGCTCTTGGCGGTAATAGTGTTGCTGGGATAGCGCGGAAGAGAACCTCGATAGAGCCCATGGCTAGACCCCATACAACAATGCCTGCAAAAACGTTGTTGTGTATGAGTAGTAGGCTTATTGTCGCTAGAAATGGCGAGACAACTGCAACCGATAGTCCGAGTTTGTCGTAGACCATGCCTACAGCTAGTGCTGCAAATGCGTCAACAAGCATTGCTAGCGCGTACAATAGCGCTATACTATCCACGCCAAACCCAGCCTCCTCGAGCTTGTACGCTATAGCTGGCCAGTAGACTAGCAGAGCTGCTGTTGCAAAGACATAGGCTGAGTAGGCGAATATAACGTGTAGGCTAGCACCACCCCCTCCCACATCCCACCTACAGGCTTTCCTCACCTCGAGAGGGTATAGGAGATAGGCTGCTACAAGAACTGCTATAGCGAGCGTTGCAGGGATAGCCGCGTACACCATCGCTTGGGGAAAGCCTACCTGTTCCACCAGTGCTGCTAGTAGTAGTGGTCCAGAGATTGCACCAACCTGGTCGAACACCTCGTGCAAGCCAAACCCTCTACCATGCCCAATACGCTCTGTCAACAGCGACAATAGAGTATCTCGTGGAGGTGCACGTAGGCCCTTCCCAAGCCTCTCGACTGCGTAGAAGAGTGTGAGGAGGGTTGGAGGAGTAAATGGTATGATTGTTAGAGCGTATATTGATGCGTAGCCTAGGAAGACTAGAGGCCATAGAAAGGCTGGAGATAGGCTTGCAAGAAAACCTCCTAGAAGCCTACCAGCATAGCTAAAACTTTCGACTAGAGCTAGCACTGAGATCTCGTAGGCTAACACTCCACACTCCGCCAGATATGCGCCTATAACACTCCTAATAGACTCGTAGGCCATGTCAGCAAAAAGCGATACCAGTGATAGTGATAGAAATGCCAACCATACCCTCTTCCTACTATCCATGTCCACCCCTTGGCCCGTCAAACCCATCAACACTATTAAGTGCTACTGACACATCGTCAACGCCAATCAACCTGGTAAGTTCAGATTCGACAGCTTCTAACGATGCTCTCTCAAACTCTCTCGCTATATCGTATAAGCGTGCAAAAGAGCGGCTTGGACCTACATACTCTAGACCATTAGACGCTACGTAGAGTAGCACCCAAGCGTTAAAGAGCGCTCTTGACTCGAACTTCTCCCTAATACTGTCAACTGTTATGCCCAGCGAAGCCGACACCTTGGACACAACGTTCCAGAATATCTTCTCTTCTCCAGCTCTAAGCTTTGCTGGTCCAAACCTAACACTCTTACCACTAACATGTCTCTCGCCAAGACCAGGGACAATTATCTTCCCATAAGCAGCTTTATGCCTCCACGTTTGAGTATCACCGCTATCAATGCCTAGTATGCGGAGAAGAGGTATAACAGCAGCAGATGCTAGGCCCAAAGCGTGAAGACGACCACGCCACAATTTGCGGAGAAGAGCTAGGAAGAGAACTGCTTTAAGCCTAGACTTTTTCCCTGCAAGCTGCATGAAGTAGGGTACAAGACCGCCAGCAGCGGCAACAACAGTGTATGGCTCATAGGCTCTAAGTTGTAGGCGAAGTGTAGGACCTGCAGACATGTGGAAGACGGGGACGAGACGACCTTCCTCTGCTAAACTTCGAAGAATGCTTCTCAGCCTCCAGAAAGCCCGGATAGTCTTTGCAAGCTTCTCAGCTCTAAGACGTGGTTCGTCGCGTGGGCTAGGAGGATAGTCTAAGCTAACATAGTAGTCTGCATCTATTTCACGGTAGAGCTTAGCCAGCTTATCCACGCCAGGGTCAAGGCCTCTCTTGAGAAACTGGTATCCTCCAGAGTCAATCCACAACTCAACATCATCGTCTATGCCGAGGAACTTGCGGAGACCACGACCTCTCAAATCCCTATACCTCCCATTCTGGAGAAGATCAAATGCGTTAACCATTATCCCTGGAACACGCATGTAGAGCCAAGGTCTTGGAACAGCGTTAACGGGAGTACCTAGAATGAGCTTGAAGGCTTTCACAGAAGTAACACCGCAAGAGTATCGGTAACACTACAAGTTAAGGTGTTATCCTAGGAGGCGAGATGTAAAGCCATCAACACGCGTCATTCTCGCAGTAGAAAGTAAACTGTGTTCTACCAGCACAAAAAACAAGTGCACGCTCATATCCTGACCTTACTGCGAACAAATCGCGAGAAGAACCAGGCTATAGACTCAAACACTGTCGCTACACGAGGAGCTAGATGTTGGAGCTGGTCATAGCCTTTCTTGGTGAGCCTATAGACTATGCGAAGCCCACTAGGCACTCCAGAACCTTCAACACGATCTGTAACAACTAGCCCTTCCTCCCTCAAACTCTTCAACAGCGAATATAGTGTTCCCGGGCTTGGCCTCCAAAACCCTCTCGTTATCTCCTCTATCCTCTTCAGAAGCTCGTACCCATGCATAGGCTTTTCAGCTAAAAGCCCGAGAACAAGGAGCCTCAATATGCTTCGTTGAGGTGAGCCTAGCAAGATACGGGGCCCCACCTTTACCGCTATCGTCCACCCTAATTAAGTCTAAGACTGTCAGCTAAGCTCGAGACTGTTTAGGGTATGAGGCGTTCAGGATCTCGCGGAACTAGTCTAGCCTCTCTAATGTTCTTGAGGCCAAGTAGCTGCATAACAACCCTCTCAAGACCTATGCCAGCACCACCGTGGGGTGGAGCACCAAATCTGAACATGTCTATGTACCATTTGAAGTTTTCCGGGTTCAACCCCTTCTGCTTAATCTGCTCTACCAGGCATTGCGGGTTGTGCTGACGTTGACCACCTGTTGCAATCTCTAGCCCTCTAAAGAGGAGGTCGAAGCTGCAAGTTGGCGTATCTGGGCGTAAATCTCTACAACACTCCGGGTATTGTGCACCTTCAACAGCACATGTACATGGCATTGTGTAGAATGGTCTTGCGTTCCACGGATACCTCTTCACAAACACTAGCGGTGAACCATACTCTTCCAACACTATCTCGCCAATCATTCTCTCAGCCTCAGTATCAAGATCTTCTTCAGGTGATAGGATCTTGCCTTTCTTAGCTAGAAGCTGTTTTACCTCTGCAATATCAATCCTTGGAACCTCTTTTACAGGCTCAAGCCATGCATCTGGGAAATACTCTCTTATAACATCGCCATACTTTCTGATAGCTGCCTCTATCATCGCCTTAACAACACCTTCAACAACGTCCATGACATCCTCGTAGCTTTTAATGAACCCCATTTCAAAGTCTATGCTAGTGTACTCGGTTAAGTGTCGAGTCGTATGATGTGGTTCAGCTCGAAAAGCTGGACCTATCTCGAACACCTTCTCGAAACCTGCAATCACGCCCATTTGCTTGTAAAGTTGTGGTGATTGTGCTAGATAGGCTGGCTTGTCGAAGTATATGACTGTGAAGACCTCTGCACCACCTTCTGTCGCAGATCCAACAATCTTTGGAGTGAATATCTCGACAAAACCATGCTCTATAAACCACTGTCTAGCAGCTCTAGCCATCTCAGCCTCGACCAAGAATATCAGCTGGTTTCTCGGGTTTCTCAAGTCCAAAAATCTCCAGTCAAGCCTCTTTGCAAGAACTGTTTTCTCAGGCTCGTGAATGTCTATTGGTAGTGGATCAGCTTCAGCAAGCACCTCAAGCTCTGTAACTTGTAGCTCGCGACCGCCAAGAGCAGCTTTGCTCTCTACAAGCCTCCCCTTAGCAACCACAACACTCTCTAGACTTAGATCTCTTGCTTTCTGCCAAGCTTCTCTCGAAACATTCTTCTTGACAACAAGCTGTACTCGACCACTCCTATCCCTCAAAACCACAAAGACTATACCACCATGCACTCTAACAGCATCAACCCAGCCAGCCACAACATATTCTCGGCCTACCTCGCCTCTCTCGAAAAGATCTCGTATAGGTACCCTCTTCGAGATGTCAACACCGGGCATTCCCGCCATGCACCACACCAGCTCTTTAGACTCTAGAACCAAAATCTTCTACGGTTGGGACGGGGGAGGTGGACCCTACAAAACTCTACCAATACATACAGCGGAGGATAGCCTATGAGGAGAAGAGGATACGCGAAACCATACCAGCAGAATACCGTTCTCTAAAAGAGCTCCTCGGGGAGAAAAGACCCTGCATAACCTTGCAATCTGGCATCGAACACTGCATCGATGAAAGCGAGCTAAGAGAGTTGGCTAGAATAGTTCCCTGGTACCTACACAGACTCGTAAAACTACCCATAGTACTCGTCTACTCTAAGACAGGCTACAAGAGCTTCTTCCGCATAAGAGGAGATCGCTGGTCATGCTACACAGTGGGTATACTGTTGAAGAACAGGCTATGGTATTGTCCTGAAACCATAGATGTTGAGGCAGCCTACAAGCTTCTAAAGAGGTTTAAAACTGTATTTCTGGTCACTATAGAATTGGAGCTTGGCGGGATAGGCTGATGGTATGAAGTGGCAAACACCACCTAGACTAGAGGAACTCTACACATGTGTTATGGATGCTCTCGAGAAGAGAGGCTACCGTGTGGAAATCGTATCATATCCAACATCGCATGATAAGAGGAGTATAGACCTACTCGCTGCAAGCACAACAAAGAACATCTTCATAAAAGTTGTAGAAGACCTAAAACACATCGACAATAGAGAAGCTAGCGAGCTTAGAGGGCTCAGCACAGTTCTCGATGCACACCCACTAATAGTTGCTGAGAAGGAGGGGGGAGTAGAGCTAGACGATATAGCAGCTTACGAAAAACACGGTCTCTACGCTGTAAACGTTAGAGGGCTTGAAGCAGCTCTCGAAAACTCCATATACGTTGTCAAAAGACACGGCAATTTCTACATGCGCATAGACTCTGAAAAACTTAGAGAGTTTAGGAGGATGAGAGGACTTAGCCTTGGCGATCTAGCCAAGCTCGTAGGCGTTTCGAGAAAGACAGTCTACGAGTATGAGAGGAGTAGTATGGATGTCTCCCTATCAACAGCCATAAGACTATTAGAGGTTATTGGCGACGAAATATTCAAGCCAATACCCGTACTTGACAGCCAAGAAAAGCCAGTAAAACGTTCAACCAAGAGAATGTCTGTAGACACTGTTGCTGAGAGAAAGATAATCTTGCAGATAGAGAAGAGAGGTGGTAAAGCTGTACATAGTCGCCATAGCCCAGTAGACATCGGCGTTAAACTTGCAGAGAAAAAGGCTGTTGTCATTGTCGAGCACAAACATGATACAGACATAGGACTTAGAAGTGAGGAAGCTGTAAAGATAGCCGAAGCTTCATCCGCGGAAAAAATAGCGTTAGTTAGACGTTCAAATCTCAGAAAAGATCTTGAAGCTTTAGGCTACGATGTTGTAAGAACGCCAGAAGAACTTCTAGAACTTGTTGTGGGTGAGGGAGAAAAGAGGTAAAACTGTTTTGTGTTGTTAGCTCTTCGGCTTATACCTAGCATATACCATTGCGTGGTCTCTATCGAAAGGTTCTAGGTGTACAACATCTACTATTTCGAAACCTCTACTCTTCAACACGTCTATCTCCTTCTTAAACACTTCGTCAGGAGCTTTTGTCACGTCAATGCTACGAGCCTTAATTGCTAGTAGGAGCCATCCACCTTCTTTCAAGAAGTAGTCGGCATTGTCGGCTACTAGACCAGCCTGTTCTGGCTGTGCTACGTCAGCATATATGCCGTCTACACGGTCTACTAGGTGGCGGTACTCGTAGGGTTTACGTGCATCAGCTAGTATGGGCACCATGTTTGGTCTGCGTTCACAAACTACTATGAGTTCCCTCATAACTCTAGGTGCAATATCGAGTGCGTAAACTTTGCCATTGGGGCCGACAATGTCTGAAACGTGGCTAGATGTTGTACCTGTTGCAGCGCCTAGGTAGAGCACCTTGTCTCCTTCTTTGATTGGTAGCTCTTCTATGCCTTTGAGTAGAGCTGCTGCTAGCTTGCTACGGTATGGGTTCCACTCGCGATACTCTTCGCCTTTCCACTTGAAGAGTCGTTCACCATAGACTCTAAAGCCTGGTGCAAGATTCTTTGTAGCTAACCTTGTTGAACCATCGTCAAGCTCGACCACGTAGACATTTTTGTATTTCTCATGCTCATACACGTTGACTACTTCGCTCAAACTCTCACACCCATACCAAGACTATTTCTTGTACTGGCTTAAGTCTACTTCTTCTTTCTCCTAGCCCTCTTCCTAGGCTTTGCAGGTCTTGGTGCTTTCTCCTCTTTCTTCCTCTTCGGTGGTTTAGCGTAGATCCTCTTAATCTCCTCTATACGCTTCATTAGAGCTTCTCTAAGCTTATCACCGATGAATCTGCCTGTGAAGTAGTCAACCTTAGCTGCGATAGCAAGCTTTGCTGCTAGTGCACGTGCAATCTTACCACGCTGCCATCTTGGTGAACGGTGGATGTATGGGAACTGGAATATTACGCCATGCTTTGGCGGTTTACCGCCAGTTCTCAAAGCTCTGAACAATGCTTTCTCCGCACCAAGCACCTGGATTGTGCTTGCTGGTAGGAATGCTAGCTCCTCCAAGCTTCCAGCAAGGCTGATGAGTCTTGCGCCTAGAAGTGGGCCTACTAGAGCTGTAATGTTTGGTGCAACCTCTTTCATCACTTGGGCAATGTAGTCTGCAAGCTCTCTCCTCAACTTGAACAGCTCTAGCGTTATCTGGGCAAGCCTCTGCATAGGTCTTATGTCGAACTCTGGATAGTCTGCACCCATACTCTTCTTAGCAGCTTCTGCAATCTTCTCAGCTTTCTCCTCGCTAAAGCCCAGCTTTACTAGAACATCCTT
>DQUB01000043.1 GCA_015662475.1 Pyrodictium sp. | reverse complement strand
TTGGATAGCAGTGATGTTGAGAAGGTTATCCAGCTTGCAAGAGTCTATGGCTTTAACCCAGCGTTTGAAGGAGGTGAAGCTGAAACCTTTGTTGTCGATGCACCTCTATTCCGCTACCGTGTAGACGTTAGAGGTATGCGGAGAAAACTTGCACCCTACCACATTGTCTACGAGATCCGAGAAGCTAGACTTGTCCCAAAAGATTAGCTCTAACACTACTTAACGCCAATACAAATTTCGAGACTAGCAGAGGTAGCGCAAAACCTAGTGCAGCCATAGCGAGCTCAGAACCTGTAAACTTTGCTATCGATGGCTTGTAAAGGCTTTTTTCTTCAGCGTAAAGTTTTGCCACAATGTCTAAACTCCAAAGAGCATTTGCTAGTATGAGTGGTGTGAGTGGTGGGAATAGACCTGAAATCACTGCCAAGCTAGGGTCTGGAGCTGCTGGAAGTTGCCCCTCGCTTTCAAGCCTTTCAAGCAAGTCTCTATAGACTCTACGTGCTTCTAAGAGGAGAAGTGCTGTTAGACTTGCTGCCGAATAGCAGGTGTAGGCGTATATGAGAGCTGTTATATGCCATGGCTGGAAAGTTGCTATGGAGAAGAGTGAGGCTATTATACCCAACCCTACAAACAATGATAGAGGTCTTGCCAACTCGTACAAGCTAGGCTCCATAACACCCCCCTCTACAACACCACCTCTAGGTCTTCACAGCTTCTCTCCTAAGCTTGAAGTGGTAATAGGCGAGTGATAGTGGTGGGAAAGCTAGTGGTAGTATTGGGAGTAGTGTGTCTAGGCTGTGGGTTGATAGAAGCGTAGCTGTTAACAGTATTGTTGATAGTATAGCCCATACATGTTCCTCGACAAGAGCTTCTCTAACTCTACCCTTCTTAGGCGTTTTTGTAAACTTTTTGTCGCCTAGAAACCCTTTAAAACTGCATATGAGGAGTCTAGGCAGTATCAACTGTGCTACTACAGATGCTCTTGCTACGACTATGAAGCTTTTCCAACTATAGCCATATCTGTTTGCTAGATGGTGGTAGAGTGCTACAAAACTAGCAATAGTTGATGCTAGCCAAAGGGTGAAGAATGGTAGGACAAGCTTTATAGGTAGTATGTCTGCTATAGCCATTAACGCTAATATTGTGAGTCCTATTGGTTGTAGTGAGCCGAAAAGATATTGTAGTGTGTAGACGAGATACTCTACCTTCTCGTGTAGAGGTAGACGTGATCGGGCTATCAGAGCTGCAGCATGTATAGCTCCACGCGCCCATCTACACTGCTGCCTTCTAAAACTCTCGTAGTTTGGCGGTAACCCTACTCTAAGACGGTGGTTCTCGCCAAAACACACATCAGCATTCTCTTCAAGGAGCTTTACACCAGTCGTTATATCTTCTAAAACCTCGTCTACAAATCCTCCAACCGCTTCAAGTTTTTTCCGATATATGCTTGAGCCAGAGCCTAGGAGAAGAAGGCGTCTACCAAGTCTGCAACGGCTAGCATATAGTGTTTCCGAGCCAAAGGACAGCAATGTCGCAATTGCTTCTCCAAAGCTTGACCTAGGAGTTTGAGGCTCCCAATACGGTATAACTACCTGGCAAGACACAGACTTTTCTAGGTAGTTTGGCTCTGCAGGTCTATCGTCTACGTCTATGACGACTATATAGTCTTCTTCAACTTTTGCAAGTGCCTTGTTGAGTGCACAAGCTTTGTTGTTGCAACCTGCTATAAACCCCTCCACTTCGACATCAGGGATCGTTTTTCTCAACACTCTAACAGCATCTTCTAACCCTCTACCATCCCACGCCAACACAATCCTTCTCGGCTTAAGCGTTTGTTTTGCAAGACTTCTACCAAGCTCCTCTAGAAGCTCTATTGGTTCTTCGCGCGCTGCTATGATGATAGCCACACCAGCTTTACCACCACCAACAATCTTACATGCGGGGCGAAGTCTTGAAACTATGTAGAGGAGCGAGGGGTATAGTAGAGGAGCGCTTGGGAGAAGGTAGGCGAGTATCGCTCCTACAACTGCTGCTACTATGGTGTGCCATTGCATCATGTTCTCTCCTCTAACAGTCTAGCTCCAACAATAGCCACTTGGCCAAGCGCTATACCTCCATCGCCTGCCGGCACTCTACGAGGTAGAAGTACTTTAACACCTTCCGATCTTGCCACATCCTCTATACCTGCAACTATTATGTCGTTTACAGCTGCACCACCAGACACATATAGTGCATCGCCTATTGTTGCACGGTTGAGCGCTGAAATCGCTATTTTAGCTAGAGCCTCGCCTATGCGGTACATGACGGTATAGGCTATGTCTCGAGGGTCAAAATCGCCTAGCACATTCACGACCGACTCTATAAGCGATGAAGTGTCTACAACAAGCATGCCATTAGAATGTCTTAGAGGAGC
>DQUB01000044.1 GCA_015662475.1 Pyrodictium sp. | reverse complement strand
TGAACTCAGCAGTTGGAGGATTAAGGTAGAACAGTTATTGAGAGAGTATGAGGTAAAACTTGCTGGGTGAACATATTGGCATTGCAATGGGAACAAGAATGGGTTGATGTAGAGGTAGTCTACAAGGGTATTAGGCTGAGAGTGAAACAGGATAAGAAAACAAAGCTCTATGCATGTCCTATCTGCGGGTATGAAGAACACGCCTCCTTCTTCCATACAGTTGAAGATTTGCTACATCACCTCTTATCGCACGTGTTGGGCAGAGATTGGAGACGTGAAAGAGTAGTTGTATCGGTAGAGGAGGAAGAAAGTGGAGCTGCAAAGTTGTCAGAGGGTTTAGAGGAGGATTGAAAACATTGCCTCTTATAAACATCTACGCAAACCCAACAATAGACAAGATCGTGTTTAGAGATGGTGCCATTGTGAGATGTGGTGGGCCAGGCTACTATGCAGGTTTAGGTTTAAAAGAGCTTGGCTTGAACACAAGATTGCGTGTTTTTGGCTGTCATGGTGGTGAAGAAATAGTTGTGAATGGCTACAAAAGAGTTGGAGTAGAACTTGTTGAACCATCTCGACAATCTGCAACTACTACAAGTTTTCTTCTAGACTATCGAGGTGGTGAACGTAGGATATACTTGCTAAACTTTTGTGGGCCGATAAACCGTGTTGAGGAGGGTGATGTGGCAGTAGTAGCACCAGTATACCATGAAATTACATATGAACTTCTAAAACACATATATGAGTTGCACGATGTAGTTGTAGTTGATGGTCAAGGGTTTGCTCGAAGAACTATTGGCGATGGGCTTGTAGTTGGTGGCAATATAAACTTAGAATGGTTTACCAGAGTAGCAGCGTTGAAAGTGAGTGTAGAAGATGTTAGTCAACCACTACAACTTATCCAATACGCTCTAAAGCGTAATATAAACTTGGTTCTAACGAGAGGTTATGACGGTGTAATTGTGGTGTATAAAGGTAGGATTTATATGGCTAAAGCAGTAGGTCCAAAGGCTAAAGACCCTACCGGATTAGGTGATATATTCACGACTTTGCTGGCTATAGAGATTCATGAAAACGGCGATTTCTTGGAAGCCATAACTACGGCTATAAGAGGTGTGGGCGAGTACATATGTAAGTGTAAGTTGGATGAAGAGCCTCAACTCCAGCAAGCCAATTTCGGAGTACTCAACAGACTTTAAGCAACAACAGAGAGTAGTGTACCCCCATCACCGTCAAACGAACGTGGAATAAGCTCGACATCATCAACAGCAACTTCTACACCTGCAAGTAGAGCAAGTATACGTGCTACAAGCTCTTCCGAAGATACAATACCTTTAGCTATCGGCATCCCATTAACTAGGAAGACTGGTCCACCATCGTTTAAACCTATGCCGAAATTCCAGGCAACAACCCTACTGGAGACAGCCACGGTATACCCTATACTTTCAAGTTCTTTTGCAGCTTTTCTTGCAACCTCTTCTGCATCTAAACCACTAGAGTTAAAGGGTATGTAGACTTCAAGCTCCACATCAACCTTATTTTCGTCTTCCTCTATCATCAAGTCTATATCGTTTGATGTTAGTGTTTGTGCCATTGTAAACTTCTCATATTCTAGTACGCTCACTCAGACCCCCCACTGAAACTACTCGTGTAGCAAGAGACAAGTTAGCCCTCCACCCTCGTAATACGGTGAAAAACCCTCTTTCTACAGACAAGGTAGTGTAAATAAACCTACAAGTAGTATTCAAGTAATACACGGGGTAGCATGGACTATTGGGATCCTCGTCTACTCTCAGCAGTTGACAAGGCTGTCGAAATATTACTAGAGCATATGGGAGAATGGGAAGATGAAGTGGATGCTTACTGGTTGTTGAGAAAGTATGAGGATAAGGTAGGTGTACCAGTAACTTATGATATTGTCGAGGAGGCTGTAGCTAGAATTAAAGCTAGAATGTCTAAGAAGCACGCTGTAGGTATTGTTGAAGCTTAACAACATTATTATGCAACTCTGCGAATATTTTTGTGAAAATAATTTTATAATGCGTAGGTATGGTAAAATGTATCCTTAACTTGGTGCGGTGCGCACATGGCCGAATCTCCTCTAAAAAGAATTCTTGTGGACTTTTCACGTATTGAGGGTGTAAAAGGAGCTATAGTAGTATCGATGGATGGTTTCCCTATAGAGGCTATTGTGCCAAGTGGCGATATAGATCTTGAAGCTTTGGCTGCAATGGTTATAACGATATATGGTGCAGCTAAAAGGTTTGGTGATGAGTTTAAACTAGGTGATACAGAAATATTGATGTCAGAGTATGCAGGAGGTACACTACTAATACAAAAACTTAGAGATGCAATATTTGCTGTTGTTGCAGACAAGACGGCTATACTCGGTAGAATAAGGTATGAGATGAAGAGACAAAAGCCGCGTATTGAAGCCGCTCTCTAACCCATAGGTCATACTGTGAAATGTCTAACGTAGACCGATTTGTGCTGCTATAATTGTAGTGCTTTATCTTATACTCTAAGTGTGGATTAACGTGAAAGTCCTGATTATAGGTGAGGTGGGCATCTAGTGTTAGAGGATCCGCGACCGGTCATAGGTGCTTTTTCCAAATTTGATG
>DQUB01000126.1 GCA_015662475.1 Pyrodictium sp. | reverse complement strand
TCTTAACTCTCTTAAGCCCGTTTTTGACAACAATAGTGCACTGCTCCAAGGCTAGGCTCATGCCATTCTATAGTTCAAAATGCAAATAGTTCTATAACCTCTTAGACTCATACTACTGTGGGTATGCGTAATTGAGGACACCAACTCACATAGCAATAGGCAATATAAATATCGACATATATCTCAAAGTGCGTCGAATTCCAGGCCCCGATGAGGCTGTATTAGCAGAGGATGCCGTATTTCAACCTGGAGGTGCAGCATCTAACTATGCAGTTGCAGTAGCAAAAGCTGGCCATCGTGTAAAACTTGTTGCACACACCACATTTTTGGCAAAGTTACTAGGTGTTCTTGAAAGATTGGAAGCAGCGGGTGTGGATACCTCAACAGTGATTATGCATACTGACGGTATACCTGGTATGGTGTTTATACTGCTTCTACCGAGTGGAGAGAGCACAATGATCAAACTTAAAGGTGTTAATGAACTATTAACGGGCAAGGAAATTGTAAATGCATTACCCGCCGATGTAGTACATTTCGCTAGTGTTGCACCAAACGTTTTAGAGAATGCTGGTAAAGTCTGGGGCTATGATCCCCCTGAAATAGTAAGTTATGATCCTGGTGGAGCTATAGTCGATGTTTATGGAGACCAAGTAGTCCAAATAGCCCAAAAATATGCTACATTACTCACACTCAATAGGAGTGAACTTAAAATGCTGGTAGGAGATTCGAATCCCTTGGTAGCGGCTAAGCTGCTTAAAGGTAAGCTCCAATATATTTTAATAAGATGTGGTGAGCATGGGGCATTCTTAGTAACACGCAATGGAGTATACAGGGCGAAGCCATGTAAAGTTGGAGATGTTGTAGACACAACTGGAGCAGGTGATACATTCAACGCCTATTTTAACGTATACTTGATAGAAACCCATGATGTTGAAAAAGCATTAATGTATGCAAGCGTTGCAGCAGGCATTAAAGTTACAAGGCTTGGTGCTCAAGCATCACCTTCTAGAGCAGAGGTTGAACTTCTTGCGAAGAAATATGGGCAAGATCTTGTTGAGCGTATCAACTAACCCACCTGAGCTAAGATTAGCATGCAATCTTGGACATCGCTATTGTGCAAAGTGCTGTTATGATACTGAAATGCCCTTAACTAGAGAAGACATAGCGAGAATTGTGTCTCTTGGGTACAAGATCTCAGACTTTGTTAGAGTGGGAGCTGATGGTATACCACGGCTAAAGAATGTTAATGGTCATTGCGTTTTCCTTGACGAAGATACTGGAAAGTGTAAGATATATCCTTGGCGTCCTCTAGGGTGTAGGCTTTACCCTCTAATCTATATAGATGGTGTTGGACCAGGTTTTGACGAATATTGTCCTCTGGTCAAGCTTTTATCTGATGAGGAAAAGAACATCATCATAAGAAAATTGGGGAAACACTTATCTAAATTGATAAAAGCAATTTACGGATATGGTCTAGAGTACTAGTTTTTCTCCTTTAACACGTCTACGGTAGACACGGTATGTTGGAGTCACGGTCTTAGGATGATTAGCATATCTCATGTCAAGCCTTCCAACGCTCGTATTGTGTGGACATGATTTTATCCTCTGGGGGCTCTCATGCGACATTTTTGCAATTTCTTTTAATGTTTTAGCGTAAAATTCTATGTTTTCACGTGGTTCGCTTTCTGTGAACTCTATCATTAGCGCTTCGTTGACTATCGGTGGGAAGTATATTGTTGGTGCATGGAGGCCGTGGTCGAGAAGGGCTTTAGCAACATCTTCTGCTGTCACACCAGTAGCTTTTTTCAGAGGTTCTGCAGTGTAGACAACTTCGTGTTTACGTGGTCTTTGTGGGTCGAATGGCAGTGCATAGTCCTGAACATCTTTTAGAAGTGCTATGAAATAGTTGGTATTGATAACACTTTGTAAGGCTGCTTCGCGCAAGCCTTCAGGTCCTAGCATAGCTATGTATATAAAGGCTTTTACCAGCGGGATTATGTTCCCATAGTATGCCCTTATCCTACCAATACACTTTTTGCATGTGTAATCCCAATAGTATTTTCTCCCGTCGAACTCGATTAATGGTCTTGGTAGATAGTCTACAAGTTCTCCTTTAGCGCAAACAACGCCAGCTCCAGGTCCTCCTCCCCCATGTGGTGCGGCAAAGGTTTTGTGGATGTTAAGGTGTACTATGTCGAATCCCATGTCTCCAGGTCTGACTATGCCCATTATCGCGTTGAGGTTAGCACCATCATAGTATAGTAAGCCGCCGACATCATGTACAATCTTTGCCACCTCTAGGATGTCTTCTTCAAAAACTCCAAGAGTGTTAGGGTTAGTGAGCATTAAACCGGCCGTACGTTCAGATACAGCTGATCTCAATGCCTCTAGATCAATAGTGCCTTTCTCCGATGTTGGTATGCGTACAACTTTAAATCCAGCCATAGCGGCACTTGCAGGATTAGTTCCATGAGCGGAATCGGGTACCAACATTTCATCTCTATTTTCACCTCTATCAAGGTGATATTTTTTAATCATTAGGGCTCCTGCAAGTTCACCTGCAGCACCTGCCGGCGGTTGTAAACTGCATCTGTCCATACCAGTTAGCTCGGCTAGCCAACGTTCAAGCAAATATAGCATTTCCAGCAAACCTTGCACAGTATCTTCATCCTGGTAAGGGTGCAAGTTTACTAGTCTAGGGTCTGAGGCAAGTTCTTCGCAAATCTTCGGGTTAAACTTCATAGTGCAAGAGCCTAGAGGTACTGGTCCTACATCAACACCATAGCTCATCTGAGTTAAACGAACATAATGTCTTACAACTTCGACTTCACTTAGGCTAGGCAACTCTGGTGGTGTGTCCCTATACATTGTGCCAAGCTTTTCTTCAGGTTTTCCAACAATCTTTACGAGTTTCTCTTCTTCATCTGCGTAGGGTATGATAAAGCCTATTCGTTTTGCTTTTACACTATTTAACTCATATATTAGAGGTTCACGCCATCTAGCCTGTCTCCAACCTTCTACCAAAACCTACTTCACCCTCCCAATAATCTCATTTAACACATCAACTAGCAGGTCTATATCACGCATGCTGTGTGCTTCAGTGACACAGAATAATGCTGCGTTAGGTCCAATCCAAGGACACCATTTGTCTAAAGGCAGTCCTCCAAGTATGTTCTTTTCGAGTAAAGCTCTGTGGATCTTCCGGTAGGGTACTGGGAAAACAGCAACAAACTCTTTAAAGAACTCATTGTTGAAATAGGGTGCTCTAACGCCTATTTCAGACAATCTTTTTGCAGCATAATGGCTTCTGAGCCATATAATACGACTAATTTTACGTATGCCTTCACGACCTAAGAGCGATAGATATACAGCAGCAGCTATAGCCATGAGTGCCTCGTTAGTTGTGATGTTGGAGGTTGCTTTCTCTCTTTTAATATGCTGTTCTCGTGTTTGCAATATCATAACAAATCCTCGTTCTTTACCATCAACCGTCTGGGTTAAGCCTATTAACCTCCCTGGCATCTGCCTAATGAGCCTTCTATCCCATTTTACAGCGAAAATGCCTAGTAGAGGACCTCCATAGTTAAGTCCTAAACCGAGGGACTGACCTTCTGCAACTGCTATATCTGCATTGTACCTTCCTGGAGGCTTTATTAGGCCTAAGCTTAGCGGGTCAACACCAGCTATAAATAGTGCCCCATGTTTATGTGCTAGATCGCTTATGGCCTCAACATTACGCTCTATAAACCCTAGACTGCTAGGATTCTCTATGTAGACTGCAGCAACATCGTTAGATTGTAATTTTCTTTCGAGCTCCATTAAGTTAATTTCGCCTGTTTCACTATTGAAAGATATTTGCTCAATTTTAATGCCTTTGCCGAAAAGCCATGTCTTTGCAACACTTAAATGTTCTGGATGCATTGTTGCTGGTACTAAGATCTTCTTTTTCTTCGTTACACGTACAGCCATAAGAAAAGCTTCTGCAACAGCTGTACTCATATCATACATTGAAGCATTAACAACGTCCATTTCAAACAAATCAGCAATAAGACTTTGATATTCGAAAAGAGCTTGCAATAAACCTTGATTAATTTCAGGTTGGTAAGGTGTGTAAGCAGTGTAGAACTCGCCACGTGATATAATGTACTTTACTGCAGCAGGAACAACGTGAAAACATAGGCCACCTCCCATAAAAGGTGGTGGGTCTAGGAATACTTTGTTCTTGCGAAGATATGATTCGACTATGCGGCGTATTTCAAACTCACTTAAACTCTTGCCAAAACCGATCTTCGGTGGTTTGTCGAGTAGTAGTTTGGAAGGTACATCTCGATATAAGTCTAGCGGAGTGCGAACACCTATTTTTTTCAACATGTATTTCCTATCATCTTCATTTGCTGATGGTACCCATGGATGAATCAATGCTTTCGAAACCCCGATAACCCATTATAAGGTGACATTCATAAAGAATTAGCGGAGGCTATGAGGAAAGTCATGCCTTCCGATGTTAGCCTATGATGTACACCCTGGGGTAGCCGAGCCTCTTCTAAGTTTCTCTACTTTTGATAAGAATCTTGCAATTTTTATAGACTCTTTCGAAACTTCTCTAAAATCTCCACGAACTAGTATAAGATGTCGCCTCTCAAATCTGCCTCTAAAAATTTTTTCAAGTTCTTCAACCATGAAGTGGAGTTGTATACAATGCATTGAACCATCAACAGTTGCTACTATCACTTCTTTAATGTTACATCTTGCAAGTATGCCAGCTAGTTTGAAGCCTAGCATATTAATATGTTCGGCTTCAGGACACGCTGCCAAGCCTGGTGTGTCTGCAAGAAGTTTTTGAAGCGGTTGTGGGTGAAGTTCTTCCAAGCACCTACTATATATTACCAAGCGAGTAGAATGTTTAAAACACGGTGAGCAGCAATTTGTATCCAAGAGTCGACCACAACGTGGCATTATAGACACCTTAGCCGATGATGTTTCTACGCAGGCCAAGCATAGGCCCGTAAAACTTTCACGGGCCGTTGACTGGAGCCCGACTCCGCTGAGGCTCCTCAGCGCTCAGCATCGCTCTTCATAACCCCTCAAAATAGGACGCCTTCGTCATACATTTTGTTCGGAAGCGGGTTCCATATCATCGGGGCTCAGATCCCGATCTACATCATCGGAGCAAATGTAAAGTTATTGTTCAACGTTAATTGATATTGAGGGCAGCTTAACAACTAATAGGTCGTAAAATTTGCCCAATATTTGCATTATTCTATTTTCATCAAGTTTACCTGTATCAAAGATATCAGCCAATTCTTCAAGTAGTGTTGCAACCCTCTCTATGGCCTCTTTGGTCACGGTTTCAATCATTGCTTGTATATCACCGAGAGTTCCAAGCACACTATAGTGTAACGTTATCAGTGAACGTAGTTTATCAGGTGCATCAGAGATTAGGTCCCCTAAAAGTTTGAGCGCATCGATATTCTTTATGAAACCTATAGACGCTATTACCATTCCTGCATATGCTAGCTCTGAAAGATTTAAGAGTGGATTCGCTTTAAAAGCTTGTGCAGTACGTCTTATAAATGCTGCTATCTCTCTAGGTTCTATGTGTAGTCCTTCTTTTGCCAACAGTCTTCAACCCCCACGATACTCGTTCAACGTTAAAGCTGGTTATTCGTGAGACTATATAGGCTCTAACATATATACGTTTAAGCTCTAGCAGTTCGTTTTTAACATCGTCTAGAACACCCTTATTCAAAGCCTCTATTTCGAGTAATATGATGTCTTTCGCTATGTAATCAAGCGTATTTTTATCACCTCTAACAAGTGCTCTCTCAAGTCTATGTCTAATCCTGTTGAGTTCCCGCTTTACAACCACTATGTACGTACCACTATCATCAATGTTTTCACTATACGTCATAAATCTCCTACTCCAGAAATCATAAAGTGTGAGAGACGCTTAATTAGGAATTTTGTGAGGTGGCTAATGGGGGCTTGGATTAATGGATGGCAAAAAGATGCTCGTAATACAACAACTATCAACATTTCTAATTGCAGCCATAATGGTCTTTGGAGGTCCATATCGTTGGATACTCTTCATCCTCTACTTCATCGCGATTAGCTGGGCATCTCTACTGTTGGCTAGGAAGCGGAGCGCTAAACCAGATGAGGTGCTCGCTGGCAAGGTCCTCTATGAGGAGAAAAACATACGTGAAGTCGTCATAAGAGATGAAAAGCTTATCGAAGAAATGCGTGTACAAGGAAGAGTGCTAACTCTAACATTCGCGACACTTATTATAGCAATTATAGTATTTTGGATAGCTGGCTACTTCCACACCAGTTTTGTCGAAGTTGTCCGTACAACAATTAGCAACAACATATACTTTGCAGAATTCTTGTATTGGGTTGCAGTATTAGAGATAATAGGTATTATAAACTTGGTGTTGAGGAAGGTCTTAATGCCCAAACAACAGCTACCAATAATGCCAAACCGCTACGTAGTTACGGACAAGGGCATAGTGGTTCCAGGCATTATGGGGCTTGCACTAAAGTTCCCACTCAAAGGCTATAATGTAAAGCTTGATGAGAGGAGAGGGTTTGTTGAGATTGAAGGTAAGGGATTGAGACTTCGCTTGTACACTAGTAAACCACGACGTCTTTACGATATAATAACTAGATTCAGTTATGAAGGTGGGTCTTCGCAGTCAAAGTCTTCCCGCAAATAGACTTCCTATGCGACTTCATATGATCTTCCAGCCAGTGAAGTATTTCATAATGTTTGTGCAAGTATGCTGATATGATAGCTGCAAGTTTGTGCACACAAAGCGGGTTGCGATTATATATTGTATCCGGGCATGGGCACTCTATTTTTCCGCGTTGTATAACAACCCGGTACCACTGTTGACTAGTGGGCAGTTTACCGACTTTCACGCTCCTGATCGCGTAATGTCCCTGAAGCAAGTTATAGAGGTCTACCGTAGACACGATCTTTTCTCTAGGCATGATATGTAGTCGCTGGGAGGGCACAAGTACTACTATCTCATTTTCTGTGGCGTGTACTATTTGTGCTTTCTTAGCCAATTTCAATGCTCTGATAATATCAGCTTCTCTAACGCCTAGTCTGTCTACAAGGTATGAAAGTAGCTTCTGCAAGCTTTTATTAGTAGCTACTAATTGTTGTATTGGCATTGTAATACCCCCTATTCTGATGTAGGTGATTGCCCCTCATAAGACCTACTTTTAACATCGCAACTCTAATCTTAGAGTCTTTCTTACAATTTTGTGGGGTGATGTGAAATCAGCCAATTTGCCCTGAGAACTGTAAGAGGTAAGTTTTGGAAGCTTAGAATAGACGATTTTCCAGAGCCTTACCGTTCACTATATACGTTGTTGAAAAAGCAGGGATACGTGTTAGTAGGCAGGCATACTGTTGTGAAAAAGTGTCATTGGACGCACATGGCTTTAACGCAAAAGAGGTTCTGCTACAAGTGCAAGTTCTATGGGATTGCAAGTCATAGATGTGTTCAGATGAGCCCATCGGCTCTCTGGTGCTGGAATGCTTGTCTTCATTGTTGGAGAGCTCGACCTCAAGATATTGGTATTTCATGGGATGAAACAAAACTTCTATGGGTTGACGATCCAGAATATATCGCAAAGGGCAGTATTGAAGCACAGCGTGAAATACTTAGTGGTTACAAAGGCCATCCTAAAGTTGATCCGCGCATGTATGAAGAGGCTCTAAATCCAAAACACGTTGCAATAAGTTTAACTGGAGAACCAGTATTATACCCTAGATTAAGCGAACTGATAGAAATTTACCACAAAATGGGAATGACAACATTTTTAGTAACTCGCGGTGTTCGCCCAGATGTCTTGGCAAACCTTGATGAAGAGCCTACCCAGCTTTATGTTAGTATAGAAGCTTGGGACAAGAAGAGCTACGAGTATTTTAACAAACCGTTAGTTCCAAGAGCTTGGGAGTTAACACTTGAAACATTGGAACTTCTCCCAAGTTTTTCATGCCCAACAGTGGTTAGGATAACGCTTGTTAAAAGCTTCAACATGCATGAGGAGGCTCTTAAAGGTTTTGCCAAGCTAATGGAGATTGCGCAGCCGACCTACATAGAGGTCAAAGCCTATATGTATTTGGGATACTCGAGGAATAGGTTAAAGCCTTCAGACATGCCAAAACATGAAGAAGTACTAGACTTTGCAAAGAAATTAGGCGAGCTTATAGGATACAACATACTATCCCAACAAATTGCAAGTAGAGTAGTACTATTGTCAAAACTCGATAAACCGATACGTGTAGGTGAAGGCTGTCCTGGAGCCTGGAAGAAATGGAGGGAAGAATGGGAGAGCGAGGAAGCTGAATATAAGCTAGCTAAGGAGAGCTAGAAACTTGGTGGGGATGAAGATACCTCCCCGCTGGCCCGACAGGAGGATGACGTATGGGTGAGCTGGGCAGACCCTACAAACAAGAAAAACTTATTGATGAGCTTGTATACACAATGGTTCAACTAGTACCCATAGGTTACACTGCAACCTATAAGGCGATAGCAGAGTTGCTGGGTGTCCATCCAAGACGAGTTGCATTAGCGTTGAAAAGAAACAATAAACCAATAATAATACCATGTCATAGGATTGTCGGTGTGAAAGATTTGGGAGGTTACACGCCTGCTAGTGTAGAGTTTAAAAGAAAGTTATTGCAGTTAGAGGGTGCTTTTACAACCTCGAGAAAGCTTAGGAGAATAAAATCAGCGGAACAGCTAATAAAATTGGTCTTTGACAATAGAGGCCGAGATACCATAATAGTAGATGATTGTTAAAGTTCAATTAAAAACTCGTATAACAAGCGAACCTAGTTATAGTTTAAAACCCTTCTTTGAAGATTAATCTAGCTGGGTGCCGCCGTAGCTCAGCCTGGTAGAGCGCCGGCCTCGTAAGCTCCTGGCCCTTTAAGTCGAGAGAGCCGGTGGTCGCGGGTTCGAATCCCGCCGGCGGCTCCACTCTATT
>DQUB01000210.1 GCA_015662475.1 Pyrodictium sp. | reverse complement strand
GTAAAGAGGCTGTTGAGATGGCTCTTTACGAGGCTTTGAGAGCTGCTCGTTCGGCTAGTGTTGAGGGTAGAAGTTTGTGCGAGATTGAGAGGTCAGGTGAGAAAAGAGAGGTTAAACCATATGTGGCTAGCGAGAAGGCCATTTCAACGCTATTGGAGAAGCTAGACGAGGATCTTGTTTCGGGTCTCGATCTTGTTAGGAAGATTGTGTTGAAGGCTCTCTCCATGTAGGGGGTGAGCGTAATGGTCTTCCTATCTCTCGGTGTTCGCGCTCTAGTCAATGTTGAAGCTTTGAACATGGTTGAGAGTGTAGGCAATATTGTGAGGCATCGTAAAGCTGCTATCGTCTATAAGCGTGACTCTGCCTATGTGGTTCGCTGGGTTCCTGCTGTTAGCGGTGAAAGTCTAGCGCATAGCTACCAAGCTCTATTAGCCTCTCTTGCTCGTCAGCGTGGTCTTCCTGTCTGCACCTACTGTTCTAAGCATGAGTTTGTCAAGCATGCTGATCGCAGGATTTTCGGCGATCTTGACTGGGAGAAGAAGCTGGCATCTAGACTGGAAAGTGTAGAGGGGGGTAGAAGAAGGCAGCAGGTCAACGCTTTGGAGGTTATGCACGAGGTTGAGAAGACCATTATCACCAACTGTGTTGTCGAGGATATTGGAGGCTTCCTATACGCTGGCAAAATACCTGTTAAGAGAACTTCACGGTTCTCCTGTAGCTTCATGATACCTGCTCTAGACGCTGTTGAAAAAGCTGTTGTTGAGACACAGTTTCAGGTTAGGCATGCACCTACAGCTTCGCAGGTATGGGATCAAGCACAGATGCCCTACAATGTGGAGGTTGGATCTGCTGTTTACGCATGGAGTTTCTACATGGACTTGTCCAGTATAGGGTGTACAAGCGCTGTTAAAAGCGAGTGCTTGGGTGATGACGAGCGGAGGAAGAGAGTTGAGCTTGCTATCGACGCTCTAGCTCTCATGCTCGACTCTAGACTCTTTGGCGCAAAACATTCTAGATTCATGCCAGTAGTAGGCTATGAACTGATACTTGTAACTTTGTCGAAGCCTTTACCCTTCAACGTCTCACCACCAGCTATGGGACCCTGTTTCGTCGAAGATACTGTGAAGAGGATAGAAGCGTTTGTCAAAGCCACCAATAGCAGTGTTGAGGTGTACGGGTATGCTGGTGATGGTGATGCCGAGAAGCTGTTAAAGGCCAACAATGTTAGGGTCTACAAGACGATAGTAGAGCTATTCGAGGAGGTTAAGAGGAAGGCTCTAGAGTGGCTAAAGTCGCAAGCGTGATCGGCGATGCCTAGACTGTTGAGAGTAGTTGTTAGGCTCCACTGGGGCTATAGCGTGAAACACCCACTCTATAGCGCTGGCCAGCCCTCCCTCCGATTTCCACCACCAACAAGTCTCCTAGGGGCTCTAGCCTACCCTCTACACCTCCAAGAGGCTAAACCCGAAATGGTTGCTGTAGGAGGCAACCTCTACTCTTCAACCGTAGAACTACTGGATTCAGTGCCATGGGTCTGCTATAGGATTTCCAACCTAGACCCGAGAAGCCTTGTAGAAACCAAAGACATAAGCAGAGTGCTAATTGCACCCTATGTTAGAGGCGAGAATGTCTACCCCGGCTCTCCCAACATATGGGCTGTACAAGTACACGGCAAGATCTACGCCCCAACACTAACCCTCGACATAGTCTACGTGGTTGCCAACTCAAAGGTTGACATAGCCAAGCTTGTGCAAGCAGCATGGGGCATAGCTAGACTTGGAGTGAAAGAAGCAATAGCAAGCACTCTCAACGTAGAACTGCTAGATGCGACTCCCGCCAACAGAGAAGTTGTTGAGACCAAGTACGGGTTTCCTCAAACCCTTGCAGAGCCTCTAGAGGGAGGCTACGTAGCCTCACGACTACCGCTACCCCACCGAGACTGGTACCGACTCGCAGAAGTGAGAGACCCATCGACATACATGGACGACTACATCTTGCCAATAGACCAGGTCAAAGCCAGACTTGGTGAGAGAGGAGCAGCTCTAAAGGTTGAGAAGCAAGATCTAGGATACATAATCGTTCCGAAAGAGGTGGTTGGCCGATGATCAAGCTTGTGTTACCCCCAACCCCCCTAGCATCTAACCTTACATCAACGTTAGTAGTCCAAGTTGCATCCAAGGCTGTAGACTCGAAACTTAGCCTTGAGAGAGGAGATCGTGGTGAACTGTATGCGAGCATAGATGTGGATGTAAACGAGTTTGCAGAGATACTAAGACAGGTTTTGGACGAGCTGAAACCGGTAGGGGTGTCTGGTAGACTCCCGCTGGTCCCGGGAAGAGGGCCCGGTACAGACGGTAGAACCATCTCTTCGCTTCTCGGTCGACAGATTAGTCTTCGTGCAGAAAAACGTGTTGAGATATTCGAAGGGCTTGCCAACATCGTTAAAAGCCGTGGGGCTGGTGTTGTTAGCGAGCTCTCCAGTTTGCTTGTAGACGTTGGGAGAGACGGAGTTTACAAGCTGTGTCTTGGTGGGTGTGACCACCTGGTACCAGTTGTAGTGAAGAGCGATGCTTTCTACGAGATTGGCAGATTTGGTGGTGCGAGTGACCGTCGAAGAAGTGGTCAGCCAAAGTTTGGCCGTGTAGAATATCGTGCGTCAACCTCCTACACAGCGCTACTATACGCTCTAGTACTAGCGCTCCAATCGGGCTACGAGTCTGGCACGAACAGCTACATGTTCACATCGATGCAGTTGGAGCCAGGCACAATTACGAGTCCACAGGCCGCGGTAGCGTCTCAGCTCTACAAGCGCTTGTCCGAGAATATTAGGCGTGTTGGTCTCCAGGTTTGGTCTCAAGACTATGAGGGGTTGCGTCTTGCGGCTTTGCTGTGGCTTGTTGCTGGCTATCATAAGATGTTGAGAGAGTCTTTGGCGTATGGTTATCCGGAGAACCTGGCGTTCAACTTGACCGTTATGAGTGCAACTGGTAATAGGTTTTACACTCTCTGGTCTACAAGCATATCCTTTGCCGAGACAGACGCGTCTCTTAGAGCTCTTGAAACTCTTGCTGAAGAGTTGGAGGCGGACGTCTATAAAGTGGCAAACTATGCAGCCATACTGATAGCTTCAACACTCAAACTATGCTCAGGACAGACTGGAGGTAGCGTTAACGATCTATGGCAAGGTGTGAAGATGTTAGCCTATGCTCTGCTAACAGGGTCGAAGCACATGATATTTGACACTCTATACCGTCTACTGAGACTGCTCGACGACCCCCACACCGGTCTACAATCATCACTTACAAATGCTGTTCTATCGACGGCCAACACTATAGGGGTGAGGATAGACGATGTGCTGCCAGAGGGTGGTGAGGAAAAGGATCGTGGGAGAGCGGTATGGAGAGCTCTAAAGAAGCTCGTGGAGAGCCTCATAATGTGAGTAGCTTAAGCCCATTGTGGAGTGCTTGCAGCGATATAGGTGTTGTGTGAGAAGGGTAGGGTTGGCATGAGCTTGCCCCTCGATGCTAGGAAAAAGGTGCAAGATGCTTTTGAGCGCATCTTGGAGGAGAGCCCGTTTAGCGTTTTCGTTGCTCCCACTGGTAGTGGAAAGTCTAGGGTTTTTGCTCACCGACGATCTCTCCTCGAAGAGTATGGGAAGGTTGTCCATGTTC
>DQUB01000119.1 GCA_015662475.1 Pyrodictium sp. | reverse complement strand
TTTAGAGCTTCTAAGCCCATGGCCTCCCAAGCTATCTCTGGCTTCGACCTAAACTGTACCTCCTCCACATCATCTGTAAACTCTACGCTAAACTCTCTAACATCCTCCCTCCCAGCATCTGTTTCGAGATGGAAGGTTGCTATCTTGTACTTACCCTTAACACCTCTAGGTGCTATTACAAGCTTGCCATACACAACCTTCTTCTCCCCAACAGCAACATCGCCGATTTCAACCACAACCTCTCTCCCACCAACCTTCACAGGTAGATCGGATACGATCTCTAGATGGTCAACTGGCATCTTCTCAACTCTAAGTCTAGCATTTCTACCAGCTATGTTGGCCGCTTTCTCCGCATACCTAACCATAACCTCTGGAATCTTTTCAGGAGACACTATGTGTTCAAGCACACCCCTACCACAGGCTTGCAACATGCCATTTAACAACTCCTCGTTATAGTCTTCGCCAACGCCAAAGAGCGTCATTTCAACTCCAAGACTGCAAATCTTCTTCGATATATCGTAGAATGCTTGCGGCCTAGTAACCCCTATGGTAGGCTTACCATCTGTCAAGAGGAAGAGCCTCTTTGGCCTATCAAGACCTGCAACCTTCTCAAACTCTGCAAGCGCTTTCTCCAAAGCACCATACATGTTAGTACCTCCCTTAGCCCTAAGACCGCCTATCTTCTCCTCTAGATCACCTCTACAAGCCATGCCAAGCCTTTCGCATCGTCCAACAAGTTCTACAGTATCGGAGAACATGTATATTGCTACAAGACTATCGTCTGGAAGAGCTTCAAGCACCTTATACGCAGCCTCACGTGCAGCCTCTATCTTCACACCCTTCATACTACCACTAGTGTCTATGAGCACAACAACTATAGGAGCAACACCCTCTACACCAGCCTCTCTAACAGGCTCAACACCCTCCACAACAGCTTTAAAGTAGATTGTTGTTGGCTGTCCACTCATAAAAGCAGCTGTATTGCTAGTTTCGAGAACAAGTCTTAGGGTCAAAAACCCAAAACACCGTCTCTTGCCAGAAAAGACATCCCAATAATATGGCTTTTCTTTAGACAATACTAAACTAGTCATCTAGAGGCTAGACCAACAATGCATTGTCGTTGAGAGGAGCTAGACTCTTCCAAAAGACTAGTGTTTGTTTGAGCTAGTAGAACCACCTCTTTTGGCTATACTGTTGAGGTGAGCTTGTACCTCTGAAGGCAATACAATGTCTTTGACAGGTATTAACTCTGCTTTAGAGGGTAGGGTTAAAGGTGTTTCTGTTTTTGTGAGTATGGTGAACTCTCCATACTTTGCCACGTAGGTGTACGTGTCCTTCTTAGATAATATGCCTTCGCGTTTGATTGTGTAGAGGACTACTGGTCTTTCAACTTTTTCTAAAAGTTTTAGAAACTCGCTAGGTTCTAAAATGAGGAAGCCTAGGGCAAAGACTCTTTTTTCGGCCTCTAGAACCGCTATAGCTCCACTAGCCCCACCTACACCGGCAATAAAAGCCAAATTGAGCCCCTCACCCCCTCTATCGAGTGTAGCGTGGGTATACTTTAACTAGTTTGTGATGGTGCTTGATCGCCATAGGCATGACATTCTAGAAGTGGGTAGTAGTCGGCTAGAAAACTAGCATAGTAGGACTTTGTACTAGTATTTTTCAAGCTTATGCTCTAACCTTATCCCTAAAAGCAGTTTTTCGCTTGAAACTATTCGTGCAATGTATGTTGCTAGTAGGAGTGTGTAGACGATGTGTGAAGCGAGTGTTGCTAGTATGAGCATGTTATCCTCGATTATCGCGGCTTTAAC
>DQUB01000118.1 GCA_015662475.1 Pyrodictium sp. | reverse complement strand
TTGGACGAGCTGAGGATACTGTATGGTGAGGCTGTAGCTCCAGAGGAGGAACAGTATGGGTAAACGTATACTAGTGCTTGCTGTCGATAGAGATGATGATTTAGGGGTTGTTGGGATAAAGACTCCTCTTCTCGGCAGAGAACAGGTGTTACAAGCTGCAATTCGCTTTGCTTTTTCTCGCCCCGAAGATCCAGACCTAAACGTCCTCTTTGCAGCTCTCCGCCTGGAAGAGATGTTGAAGCGTAAAGGATATGATGCTGTTGTAGGCGTTGTTGCTGGCTCTCAACGTGGAGGCGTTGAAGCAGATCTACGTATTGCTGAACAGGCTAGAAGTCTGGTTGCGAAAACTGGTGCAGAAGGCATAGTGTTTGTAAGTGATGGTGCTGAAGACGAGTTTGTACTCCCAATACTCCAGTCGATAGCTCCTGTACTCTCTGTCCACAGAGTCGTTGTTGAGCAGCATAGGGGTGTTGAGGAGACATATATGCTCTTCATAAGATACTTGCGCAAGGCTATAGAAGAGCCACGTTTTTCAAGACTTTTGCTAGGCGTGCCCGGCATTATAGTGGTTGTGTTTAGCTTATTGGCTCTAATGGGGTTGTTAACCCAGGCTCTCCTCCTAGGCCTTATGGTGGGCGGTTTAGCTATGGTGGTTAAAGGTTTTGGTCTTGAGGATAGACTTGCCGAGATGTGGACTCGAAGCCCTGTAATGATAGTGACAAGCCTCATAGCAGTTATAGGCTATGCTGCAGCCATCCTACTAGCATATTATATGCTATGTTACAGCACTGTACCGCCTATCGAAAGACTTGTAGCTGCATTGAGAGGGGCTACAGGCCTCATAGTTTTTGCAACATTGGTGTTGATAGTAGGTCATAGCCTCTACAAGCTAGCCATTGGAAACTATGACCTATCCACAGAGATTACAGGTTTGACTGGCACACTTGTACTAGCAGTGCTTCTTTACAGGCTTGCAGATGCGATAGAGGCTGCTGGCTCTCTAAACCCTACAAACATAGTGTTAGAAGTGGTCAACTATGGTGTACCCTGGCAAGCCATGGCGGGCGTCTTTATAGTAGGGACGGTGTGGTGGTTCTCGTCAAAACTTTTTGCAAATGTTATCGTCCAAACCTCCTCACCCTCCGAGCATAGTCGCGCAAAGCAATAGCTATGTCTAGCTCGTCAACAGAAGGCCAAGGCTTCCTTATAAAGTAGAACTCTGTATAGGCTATGTGTGGCAAAAGGAAATTACTAATACGCATCTCACCACCACTCCTAATCACAAGGTCTGGCTCAGGAACATTGGATAAAAGGCTAAATCGGCGAAAATCATCCCACTCTGAAAAACTGCATCCACCAGCTCTACACGCTTCCAAAACCCTTTTAACAGTTTTGAGGATCTCCCACCTACCACCATAACAGATACAAGCGATCAAAAGTCTTTCACGACCACATACAATCCTCTCTACTCTACTAAGCTCGTTGACCACATAGTCGGGTAGAAGGTCTAGGTTTCCAACAGCCTTGAAACCAAGCTCACCTCTCACAACACGTGGATCATTGATAAGCTCGCGTACACCCTTGACTATTAGCTCGTGTATCTTTTTAAGCTCCTCTTTAGGCCTATAAACGCAGTTTTCCAGAGACAACACGTATACGGACACGTAGCGCACTCCAACCTCCCAGAGAAAGTCGAGTACGCGTTTGAGCACAGCATAGCCACGCACATACCCCATCCACTCAGGCAAACCCCTCCTTCTAGCCCACCTACGATTCCCATCAGGTATTATGCCAACATGCACAGGCAAACTAGACAGTTTTGCAGCCAATCTTCTAGCAAGCCACTGCCTAAGTCTGCTGATCACCATAGCAATCCGCCTTCTAGAGCCATACTAGACTCGCAATTTGCTTTAGAATAAAGTGTTAGCACGCAAGCAAGAAATATGCTACCAATACACTACCATGCAAAAACCAAAACAGGGTAGGGTGCTAGGCTAGCAGCTATGACAACTTCCTCTAAGAAGCCAGTATATTAGCTTTCAAAACCTTCATGTGTAGAGAACCGGTACTTTATAGGAGAGAAAAACCTTCAGTAGCAGCACTCCACGTTCCCGCAAAAAGCTTTTAGCTTGTAAGCTTCACGATCTTAGGCTGTGGCACTATCTTCTTCTCCTCTAGGCGCAAGTACAGCTCTATAGCTTTTCTTATAATCTCACTCCTTGT
>DQUB01000001.1 GCA_015662475.1 Pyrodictium sp. | reverse complement strand
CAAGCCTTGCAAATCCTTCTTCCAGGGCTAGTGGGTTCTCCACAGCGTTCGCAGAGTGGTAGGTGTTTGAGAGCATATTTTCTCGCAAGAGGCTCTACTAGAAGGTCAAAGGTCTCCAATAGTCTTAGCAGTGTACCTGGTTTTGCCCACTCAATCTCGTAGAGCTTCAACCTTATGCTAAGCCTTAGTGTTGGGTCTAGCTTTAGGTAGGGGCACTCGGTTTGGGGTATGGGGTACCCGGACTTGAAAGCATAGACTGTTGTCTCCCACTCGTATATCTTGCGTAGAGGTTTTACACGTGGCACAAACTCTCTCCCAGCTTCTAGACTCGCTATCGGATGTTGACGGGCTAGACCAACAATGTCCCCCCGTACAATGTTCATTATCACTGTTTGCGCTTCATCGTCTAGGTTGTGGGCTGTCACCACGCGGTCCGCCCCAACCTGCTTTGCAAGCCTATTCAGTATCCTCCGCCTCAACACGCCACAGAAGGTGCACGGTTTCACACCTAGCCCCTTCCTCCTAGACTCTGCAACAAGCTCTGCAAGTGTAACACCATAGAACTCTTTGAAGCTAACAACGATGTAGTCTATGCCAAACTCTCTAGCATACCTGCTAAGCCTTCTAGCCTCCTCAACATGGTACCCTCCCTCTATACCCTCAACAACAGTTACAGCTACAATCTT
Source organism: Pyrodictium sp. (assembly GCA_015662475.1). Classification (GTDB taxonomy): domain Archaea; phylum Thermoproteota; class Thermoprotei_A; order Sulfolobales; family Pyrodictiaceae; genus SZUA-1443. Next base: position 18,829 of record DQUB01000001.1, on the reverse strand, counting down.
TGAAGGATCGTGAACTTCTGCTAACACGCTTAGAAGAGTGAAACTGTCTTTACCACCACTAACAGCTGCCAATAGCCGATGGTTTTTGTCGAAGAGTTTCCAGCGGACAATCTCAAGCTTTACACGCTCTACAACGTCTCTCCGAAAACATTTCCAGCAGAGAGCAGTGTTGCGGTAGGGCAAGAATATCTCGGCTGGAGCTCCACAAGAGACACACTGTCTAACCAGGGCCTCTACTCACCTCTACAAGAACTTGGCATTTCAACCATCTTCTTACCAGCAACCACCTGGTCTATACTGTGTATCGCTGCACCAACACTCTCAAGTACACGCTTAACACCTTCAAAGTCTATATCTGTACCCTCAACAACTATTGTTAGGCTTAAAGTCTCAACATCAACTTCGTTGACCGTAATGTTTACACCCTCAACTCCAGGAACCTTGCTCAACTCTAGAGCAACCTCAACTATGGAAGGTTCTCTAAGAGGCTTGAGAACATCAAGCACTAGACGGCGTAACCCCATGGAACCCGTCCACCACCGCCGCAAATACTAGGTTAGACACCACTAGTCTTAGAAAACTATCTCACCATCCCCACACTAAGGGGCTACCATCCCCAAGAACATATGAGCGTTTTACCCCTAGAACAACCCTCCGAACCAGTGTAGGAGTGGTACAGTTATATGCCCGTACTCTTGCACGAATAGCCTTCGTGGGTGCTAAGCCCATGTCTAGTCAGCTAGACAGACTTGATCGAGAAATTGTACGACTTCTAGCCGAAGATGCTAGGCTAAGCATTCGCAGTCTAGCAGCAAGACTAGGAGTAGCCCCCTCAACCCTACACGCTCGACTCCAAAGACTTGTTGCAAACGGTGTTATCAAACGATTCACCATAATCCCAGACTACGACCAGCTAGGCTACACAATAACAGCACTAACACTCTTAGCTGTAGAAGGCAAATACATCGAGTCCATAGCAAGAGAGCTTACTAGCTATCCAAACGTTGTAGCTGTCTATGACATTACGGGAGACTATGACCTAGCCATAATATCCAAGTTCAAGAACATTGACGGTCTAAACAAGTTCCTAAAAACGGTAAACAGAAACCCACATATCAGGAGAACAGTCACAAGTGTTGTCCTAAAAGTGTTTAAAGAGGATATAGTAGCCCCCATACTGTCCGAGAGGGTAGAGAGCGTGTAGAAGTTTTAAGGGGGCTAGAACCTCAAGAACAGTCTCCATGCTGGGGGTGAGGTAGAGTTTGAGCTTTGGGCTTAAAGAGGCTGAACCTCCAAGACCTCTAGTGAAAAAGCCTAGATTGAGAAAGTATGGTGGTGCTGATCCAGGTCTTAGAGAGGGTAGGGGGTTCAGCATACCAGAGATAAAAGAGGTTGGCCTTGGAGTTGGCGAAGCCAGGATGTTGGGGTTGCCCGTAGACCCTAAGAGGAAGACTAAGTGGGAGTGGAACGTGGAAGCTCTTAGAAAGTATTTGGAGGAGCTAGGCTATAAGCCTAGAGGCATACCAGACTAGCTCTGCCCAATAAACCTCATAACATCTTTGGAGATTTCCCACATCCTCTTAGAACTATTGTAGATGACGAGTCCAGCCTTTCTAAAGATTTGGAAGAGCATTTGGTGTCTATGAGGGAGCTTCATCATAGTCTCTTGCTCGTCAAACGTTTTTATCGTAGAGAGGTTGTCTGCAAGCTCTTGCAAGGTCTTTAGCTCCACTATGAGGTAGTCGTCGCCAAGATTTATCATTGCAAGACCATGTTTCTGGAGTACACTTGGCTCTAAAACGCTAGCATTAACCCCTGTTTCCCTCAGAAACACAAAGCCTCTATCACCGATAGCCTCAAGTATCTTTGAAAGCCATGCAGGCTTAGACTGTTGCCGTTGAATACCGCTAGCCTTCTTCTCAAGTCTATCGATAGCAGCTCTCAACTCAACCAACATTTTCTCAATCTCATCAAGCTTTCTATAGACTTGCTCTATACCAGTACCAGTTTCTCTCACACCAATACTCCGCACAACCGTTTCAACCTCCTCTCTAACAATTCTCCGAATCTCAAACATTAGAGTTTCAACAATTCTATGTAGTAGAAGATCGACATCAACCTCTCCACTCTTAGCAGCTCTACTAACCATCTTGAAGTACTCGTCTAGCCTCCTAACAGCCAACCTCAGATACCAAATGTGTTTGGAGACACTTTGCCTCTATAAGGGCTAAACGTGGGGTAAGTGAAACTATTCTTTTGCCCCAACAACACTTTTTAAGAGCGAGACCAGCCTCCTACCCTCCTCAACCTGTGAAACTATACAGGGGCTTGCAAAGTCGCTCTTCAACACAAGCTCTATACAGTCGCCATCTCCACACCCTCTTACAGCCACAACTTCAAGCCCTATCGAGCTAAGCACGTCCTCCAACCTGCTAAGAGCCTCTAGTCTAACACCCTCTCCCTCCGCTACAAGCTTTACAGCTAAGCTAGCCTCTACACAAACACCATAACCAGTATCATACGCTTCATATCTTAGCACAACGTGTGGCTCATAAGCCCCTATTATCGGCTCTCTACTCAGCACATTAGCTAGCATTTCTACAAGTCGACGAGCATCCTCTAGAGAGTCCAACAGGCTACCCCAAGAATCTACGCTCAACACAATCACTGGGCATTGTTGCCGCTGTACAGGGCTAAAAATAGGTTCTGGAGGATATAGCGGCTAGAAGCCAGCAGTTGTGGGCTGGAGGTAGGCTGGAAGCTTAAAAACCCTCTAGCTTGAACCTGTGCTAGACAGTGACTTTTCTAGGCTCGCTAGTGCGGTGTGGGAGCTCGTGGTGTGCAGGCTGTATACCCCACAACTCTCTCTTAAGAAGCTCTCTTACAGCGACACGTATTGCCTCACTCCTACTACTATACCTTCCCATCTTGACTAGCTCGTCTAAACCCTCGATGTATGTTTCAGGCATTTTTACGGTGACGAGCTTCATGCGGTCTCCCGCATATAAAGTTTGCCTTTACCGTCCTCGTTTAAAGGGGGAGAGGCGCTGTGTTACGCAGTCGTAGGCTAGAGTTCTTCTGGCATAAACTTCGGCTTTTCCTCAAGATCTATTATCGGTACTGGAACCCAGCCTGGCCTAGTACTCCTGGAAAGCTCTACATGCTCACCACTATCGTCCACCTTTACCAATAGGTAGTGCTTGTCATCTTGTTTGCCTTCTTCGTCGATGAAGTAGTATAGCATTGGGAGACCGTACAGGTTATAGTAGTCTCTTAGGACCGCTATTAGCCCATACACAACACCCTTCTTGGAACTCTTAAACCTTATGATGTAGGCTGGCTGGCCTAACGCTATTATGTTCGCTGCAATCCTAGCTAGGTCGGACAAGCCTTTAACGCGTACTGGGATAAGCTTCTTGTCGAACTCCGCACTCAAGGTGCTTCTCCGCATAAAGAGGTGTTTTAGCCCAAGTATAATAGCGTAAAACGTCTCCCAACCATAAAACAGTAATAGTTGTACACATACGCGACTTTGACTGGTGAAGCTTCTTTTGCGTCTGGAGATAAGGTGGCATGGTCGTGGAGGACAAGGTGCAGTAACAGCAGCAGAAATTCTTGCAGCAGCAGCTATTGAAGAGGGTCTATGGGCACAAGCTTTCCCCGAGTATGGTGCTGAGAGGAGAGGTGCACCTGTCAAAGCCTATACACGCATCTCAACAGAACCTATACTCGAGAGAGAACCAATCCTAGAACCCAACATCGTCGTTGTACTCGACCCAACACTAGACCCGAGAGTCTACCTACACGGTTTAAGAGAGGATGGTGTCGCTATAATCAATACGGGTAAAAGTGTTGAAGAGGTTAGAGGTCTACTTCGCGAAAAAGGTTTGAGAGAGCCGAAGATTGTTGCTGTAGTCAATGCAACATCTATAGCTATGAAGCATTTGAAAGCACCTATCGTAAACACTGCAATGCTCGGTGCTTTCGTCAAAGCTGTTGGCATAGTCAAGCTTGACACCATATTGAGGCTGGTTGCCGAAAAGTTTGGGGAGAAAGGACGTAGAGTTGTTGAAGCAAACATAGCAGCTATAAGAGAAGCATATGAAGCTACAAAGATAGGGTGAGGTGGTGGCCATCATGGCTAGCCGGTTCACCGGCTGGAAAAACATGCCAATTGCCGCCATCATACCATGGCCTGGCAGTACTAGGGAAAACGATCGCTCGTCTTGGAGAGTCCTTAAACCTGTTATCGACCAGGAAAAATGTGTGCGTTGTAGAATGTGTTGGACATACTGTCCAGATGGCGCTATCGTAGAGACCGATAAGCCATACACCACGAAGAGTGGGAGGAGGTACAGGATAACGTTTGAGATCGACTATAGGTACTGTAAAGGTTGTGGTATTTGTGCAGCTGAATGTCCTGTAAAAGCTATAGCCATGGTCCCAGAGGAGGTGTGAAGAGGTGGCTTCGGCTCTAGCTCAAAAACAAGAGGTTAAGGGTAGGAGGGTGGCAGCAACAGGTAGTGCTGCTGCAGCATACGCTGTACGCGATGCCGATGTAGACGTTATAGCAATCTACCCAATCACACCACAAACCCACATTGCCGAGTACATCTCTGAAATGGCTGCAAACGGTGAAATAGATGCCGAGGTTCTACACGTTGAGAGCGAGCATAGCGCGTTGAGCGCTGTAGTTGCTGCTGCAGCAACTGGCGCTAGAGTATTCACAGCAACTGCAAGCCAAGGTCTAGAACTGATGCACGAAATACTATACATTGCCAGTGGTCTCAGACAACCTGTCGTCATGGCTCTCGCAACTAGAGCGTTAAGCGCACCCATCAACATCTGGAACGACTACGGCGATCTAGCTAGTGCACGCGACACTGGATGGATAATACTTGTTAGCGAAAACGTGCAAGAAGTCTACGACAACCTAATACAAGCATACTACATCGCAGAACACCCTGACGTTCTCCTCCCAACCCTAGTATCGCTAGACGGCTTCATACTAAGTCACACCGTCGAGCCACTAGTCCTACCTCCTAGAGACGAAGTACTCTCATTCATACCCAAGAGGCCTAGAGGTTACCGCCCAGTACTAGACATCGACAATCCAGTCACAATGGGTGCACTTGTCACTCCAGAATGGTACTACGAGGTTAAAGTGCAACAGGTAATGGCGATGCGCAATGCAATAAAAGTTGTAGAGGAGGCAGGACGCGAGTTTGGACGCCGCTTTGGCAGAGAATACTGGCTTGTAGAACCATACATGGTCGAAGATGCCGACTACATAATAGTCACAATGGGCGCTATAAGCGGTACAGCAAAAGCAGCTGCACAACGTCTACGCAAGGAAGGCATCAAAGCTGGTGTGCTGAAAATTAGAGTGTACAGGCCATTTCCAGCAGACGTTGTCGCATAGTATTTGGAGAGAGCAAAAGCTGTTGGTGTTCTCGACAAAGCAGTCCTCTTCGGCTCAACAGTGGAAGGTCCACTAGCAATGGACGTTATCGCAACCCTATACACTCGCGATATAAGAGTGCCATTTGCAAGCTTCGTTCACGGATTGGGAGGCCGAGACATATACGTTAAAGAGGTGATAGACATGTTCAAACACCTTGAAAAACTAGCGAGCAAGGGTAGAAGCGAGCGCGAAACAATATATGTTGGCGTGAAAGAATAGCAGGAAGAAACCTTAGACGCAAAAAACCAGCTTGCCCAGTAGGTGGTGGGATGGTGGCCCCCAAATTCCGCACAATATGGGATATTCCACGCGAAGAAAAGTTTGCACCAGGACACTCAATGTGCCAAGGTTGCGCTGCTGCTCTAATCGTGAGACATTTGATGAAGGTTGTTGGCGATGCAGCAATAGTGGTTCAGGCTACAGGATGTGTTGAGGTTACAACAACAACTTTCCCCCAAACAGCGTGGCTTAACCCCTACATACACCTTGCATTTGAAAATGCTGGAGCAGTAGCTTCCGGCATTGAGGCTGCAATAAAGGTTTTGAAGAGAAAAGGAGTTATACCAAGAGATAAGAAGATAAAGGTAGTTGCAATTGTTGGTGATGGTGGCACATTCGATATAGGCTTACAATCTCTAAGCGGTATGCTTGAGAGAGGACATGATGTAATGTACGTTGTCTACGACAACGAAGCATACATGAACACAGGGATTCAGAGAAGTAGTGCAACACCCTATGGCGCATGGACAACAACAACACCAGTAGGCAGCAAATGGCGTGGCGAATGGAGACCAAAGAAGGATTTGATGGGTATTGTGTTGGCACACCGTGTACCCTATTTTGCCACAGCAAACCCAGCCTACCCAGTAGATATGCTAGAGAAGTTCCGCAAAGCATTCGAGATCGAAGGGCCAACAGTAGTTCACGTGATAGCACCATGTCCGCCAGGCTGGAGATTTGCAAGTGACAAGACAATAGAGGTTGCTAGAATGGCCACATTGACAGGTGTTTGGGTAAACTTAGAGGTTGAGTATGGCACGCCTAGGGTAACCGTTAAGGTTCCGAAGAGAAAGCATGTGAAACACTATCTAAAGCTTCAGGGAAGGTTTAAGCACTTGACAGAAGAGGAGATCGCAAAGATACAGAAGATGGTAGACGAGTACGTGGAGTCCATAAACAAGTGGGTTGGAGAAGAAGCTATAGGCCCTGTAACCGACTAACCCTTCAGCCTATCCGCAAGCTCTCTAACAAGCTTTTCAGAACCTGCAAAGTTTTTAGATATACACCTCACCCATTTACTCTCCTCGGCAAGCCCCTTACAAGCCCTAACCTCTACACACCCACTAGCCTCTCTACCACCAACCCTAGCCTTAACACACAGCCTCCCTGTCTCCGGATCAAAGCTATAGTCTACAATTTCGACTTCTTCTCCAATCATATCGCTCAAGAGATAGCCAAGCTCAAAAGCCAGGTCAACAGGCATATCTCGAGAACACCCCAAATCCTGCACTACAGTCTTCTTTTAACTATAAGGCCTATCTCCCTACATTGGGAGGTGCTAGCACGTGTGTAGACTTCTCCTCGCCGCTATCTCTCGTGAAGCAGTCTCTACACTTCTCCAGCTACTAGACGCCTACCGAAAAGCTGTGTGGAGCGATCCTCTCCTCGAAAAGGTCTATGGAGGCAAAAGTCACTGCGATGGAGTTGGCGTTGTTGTTGCACTAGCTATGGGCGGTTCTTGGAGCATATACTATGAGAGGTTTGACGCCTACGGCTATGCTAGCAATCCCTGCATGGTAAATCTTTCTGCTCTAGATGTTGTGCTAGAGCGTGTTAGAGGAATAGCTATTGGTGGTGGATGGGATAGACTTGTGCTAATGATACACTCTAGACGGGCTAGTAGAGGTGAACCTCGAGGCACTCTCTACGCCCACCCATTCCACTACAACATTGTAGGCTCCAATGGAACCATAGACCTGTTCTTTTCACACAACGGTGGTGTTGATAAAGAGCGTCTTGCAGACATGCTAGATGTTAAAGGCTCTCTAGACATGTACAGCGACAGCCTTCTAGCCGGTTTCTACCTCTCAAACATGCTATCCAAAGGCTACAACATTGTAGCTGCTGTTAAGAGCTTAGCCCCCTTCGTCAAGCCCAAATCGGCTCTCAACCTAAACATGCTGCTATTCTCGTCGGATGGCACAAAGACTAGAGCTAGAGCATATGCTGTTGGCCTTCTCGGCTCTGAAGCGAAAAACGATCCTAACCGCAGAGCATACTACGAGTCTGTACTCGTACTAGGACGTGGACTAGTAGGATACGTGTCTAGCACAGTTAGAGACTACGGGTCTGGGATAAGCGGGCTCACATTCAACACCTTTAACGGCAAACTAGTTGAGATAGACCCGATAACCCTAACCTACAATGTTGTAGAACTAGAAAGCTAGTCTTCTTCAAGCAGCTCTTTTACCAGGTCCTCTTCACCCCCTACAGTGTAAGCGTGGACAGCGTTTAACGGGAGATAGACAGTGTATTGTGAGCCAGGTTTGGGAGGCTCTATCTCTGGCAAGTAGAAGGCCAGATCGCGGTTATAGCCTGGAGGAGAAAGTCTTACCTCAACCATAGACCCCATATACATTGCCACCACAACCCTTCCCCTAACCTCGACATAGTCTCTCCACTCAGGCTCGCTTCTCGCCTTCTCAGCCTTGAACACCACTACAGCATCTCTATCGCCTTTCTGCACCCCATGGTTTACAGCTTTGATTAGAAGCGAGCCAATCCTAACATACACAATGTCCCCAGCAACATCTTCTACTCTTGCAAGAGCAACACTTGTTTTCCCTATGAAGAATGCTGTGAAGAGCTTCTTTGGGTTAGAGTATATCTCTCTTGGAGTGCCAACCTCAACAATTCTACCAGCTCTCATAACAGCCACCCTATCAGCAACAGCTAGAGCTTCTTCTTGATCGTGTGTAACATAGATAGCTGTTATCCCAAGCTCTTTCTGCAGCTTCCTAATCTCTCCACGCAACTTCAACCTCAATCTAGCATCAAGATTTGATAATGGTTCGTCTAAGAGTAGAACTCTAGGCTCTACAACCAAAGCTCTTGCAAGAGCTACTCTCTGCTGCTGACCACCACTAAGCTGGTGTGGGTATCTGTTTTCAAGCCCCTTTAAACCTAGAAGGTCTAAAACCCATCTAACTCTCCTATCTATCTCGTTTTTAGGCAAACCTCTAACTTTGAGGCCATAGGCTATGTTGTCGTATACCCTCATATGGGGCCACAAAGCCCAGTTTTGGAACACCATCACAGCTCCACGTTCATCAGGTCTTTTATAGGTGACGTCTTCGTCGTCGAAGAATATTTGGCCATTGTCTGGCACTTCAAATCCAGCTATTACACGCAAGAGTGTCGTCTTACCACAACCGCTTGGCCCAAGTATAGCGAAAAGCTCTCCTCTACGCACTTCAAGACTAACATTGTCAAGTGCTACTGTTCTACCAAACCTCTTACTAACACCAACAACCTTTATACTCGACAAACCTCCTCCAACACCCCAATGCTCCAGAGCCTGGCTAAAGAGGTTTAAACAGGGTGAGGCTAGACGGATATCAACATTTGACCTCTACCCGCCAATCTTGCAATTGCCACGAACAGTACAAGTGCTTCAAGAGCCATTAGTATTGTAGCCATTGCCGCTGCTACAGCTTGAGGTTGTGCACCTCCTATAGTGCTTGGCGACTGTATCAATCTCATAATCACAAATGTTATTGGCCCAGTATGAGATGGAGAGACAATGTCTCCTCCAAGAGCGCCTATTGTAACACTAACACTTACCTCGCTCATAACATAGATTGTGCTGAGTAGAAGTCCAGCAACAATACTACGCCAGACAAGAGGAACCACTATTGACCGTATTGTAAGCCAGCGTTTAGCGCCTAGACAGGATGCGGCTTCCTCAAGCTCTTGAGGTGTTTGTATAATGCCGGTGTATACAGAGCGTACTGTAAACGGCATTTTCCTAACAACATAGGCTAGAACAAGCACTGTTGCAGGAGACACTAGCGGATCTAGCATAGTACCCTGTGCCACGGTATGTAGGAATATGAAGTAGCCGAAAGCAACAACAAGTCCAGGTACAGCTAATGGAGCTGTTGATAGCAGGTCTAGAAAGCCTATACCAGCAACACGAATTCTAGCAACAGTATATGCTATGGCGAAGCCTAGCACCGCTATAAGAGGAATGGCTGTTGCAACATAGGTTAAACTGTTCACAATACCTCTAAAAACACCAGGCTTGGAGAATAGGACATAGTAGTTGTTGAGTGTGAAGCCAGATGGTAGAGCACCAACCCACCTCTCCGAAAAAGCTAGTATGAGCACACCTATCTGTGGAGCAGCAGCAGCTACTACGATGGGAAAGACCAGCAAATATGCTACAAGCATGCCAACAGGCCCAAGCTTTAACCTTTTAAGTGGTCGTGGAGCACCACGTGCAAGTCTAGCATAGTATTTGAGGCTAAGATACTTCCTCACAACCGCAAGTGGAACTACAGCGAGTAGGAGCATTAGGAGGCAGAGAGCAGCAGCAACACCTGTTCTCCCAATAGCAGTGTACTCTTGAAAGAATAGAAAGACTTGGTATGACATAACATTTCTATAGTTGAAGACTATGGGAGCACCAACATCTTCTAAGCTGAGTATGTAGACTAGTGTTGCTCCAGCTAGAATTCCGGGAAGCACGAGAGGTAGTACAACTGTTCTTATCAAGCGAAAACCTCTAGAACCCAAGTTGAGTGCTTGCTCAATCAACGTTGCATCTATAGAACCAAGTGCAGCCAACACATTTATGTATACTATGGGGTAGAAGGCTAGTGTTTGTGCAAGTGTTATACCGGCTAAGCCTGTAAAGCCTATCTCAAACGGTATGCCAAGACTGCGAAGCATGTAGCTTATAGTGTTTCCTTGCAAGCTAAACCCATACAAAAGCCTTATAACGTAAGCGTTGACGAAAGGTGTCACGAGCAGGGGTAAGGAGGCCAATACAGCTAATACTCTTCTACCGGGAAACTCGTAGAGGCCAACTAAGAGAGCAACACTTGTGCCTATCATAGTTGCAAAAAATGTTACGAGGAGAGAGTTAACAATACTGTTGAGTATCACACCCATATCAACACCTTTCACTATGACCAGCGTTACACCATAAATTTGCCTAATTTCGACTGGCGCTCCAACAGGTTTTAGGTTGATGTAGAAGGGGGAGGCTAGTAGAGACCAGTCGAAGTAGGCTAAACCAGTGAAAATGCTTGCTATGGGGGCTACAAAAAAGGTTAAAAGCATTATGAGGGGTACGATGTAGAGTAGCAGTGATGTTAAGTCCATCTGTAGTCTCAGTTTTTTAATTGTAAGCTCTAGCTTAGCTTCCAAGACTCTTCAACACCTCGAGATACTGTTGTCTAGCTGCTTCACGCCATACATCCATAAGCTTATCAGCTATTCCAGGCTCTTTGAGCAACATCTGATTCACCTTGATAGCATACTGTATTGTGAACTTGGTTTGCTCTCCTGTAATAGGATCTACAAATGTTGGTAGACTCGTTAGCTTGTCTTTTAGCTCTTCAAAGGTCCTCTTATCGATCCTCTTCTCCACATAGTATGCTTTGAGTAGAGCTTTCCAAGCACTCTTCAACACATCGTTTACATCTACTATTGTTGCTTTAAAGTATAGTCTCATAGCATCCTCGTACATTAGGGCTAGAGTGTCGTTGAACTCCATCGCCTTTGCCTTTATAGTTCTAAGATATGCTTTGTAGAGATCCTGTCTCTCTCTACCCTCTGGAGTTTCGAAAACCTTTGGGTTTACAGGTAGCCTGTTTATGCTTGGATCAAGCCAAACCTTTTGGCCTTCAGTCAAAACCCATGCTACAAATGCTTCTGCTGCTTCAGGATGTTTTGTTGATATGGTCACAGCTATTGGGTCTCCATTAACTATTGTTTCACCTTTAGGCAATATGTATATGCATGCTGGGTTAAGCTTCTGCGCTGTGTACCCGTAGAAGTCTATTGTTATGCCCACCATGGCCTCCCCATTAATTACAGCATCTCTCACATCAGAGCTACCACTGTATATCTTGGCGTTTGCACCCATTAGGATGAGTGTACGCCACCCTTCTTCCCAGCCATAAGCCTGCAATATTATCTCATACATCCTAGTATTGCTAGTACTCATTGTAGGATCAGCTATGCCAAGCACTGGCACGCCAACCTTCAACATGAGTAGTCCTAGATCGTCTGAAGCAAGATCTCTCCAAGTCTTGAGCTTGTGCCAGTCGTAGCCAAGTCTCTTTGCAACATCTTTGTTGACGGTGAAGCCGAAGCTTGCTATTGCTGCTGCAACCCAGTACACCTTGCCGTCAACAACTCTCTTCATAGGTGCACCAGCTATCACATCGGGAACCTCTTTCAACGCTTTAGCTACAAGCTCGCCTTCTAAAGGTCTTAGCACGCCAGCTTTGAGCAGTGAGTCGAAGAGTGTTGGTCCACCACCCCACGCAACATCGACTGTATGGTTTTTGATGTAGTTGACCCACCAGCCTGGAGGCAGCTGGATAAACTTAAGGTCTTTGATACAGTACTTCTTCGCTATGTCGGACTCTAGGAAGAGCTGTCTTGTCTTCTCCAGAATCTCTGTAGGGTGTCTAGTCAGTATGGTCAATGTTATCCACTCTTCACACGCTTCTACAGCTGTATGGGCTGGCGTTGTTGTCATGGGAGTTGAAACTTTTGGTGGGGTTGGAGTTGTTTGTACTGGTGCAACTTGCCGTGGGAAGAAGAATACTATTGTAGCGGCAATGCTTGAAACTATTAGTGCTGCTATTACAGCTATAGCAAATAGTTTTTGTTTTGTGGTGGGCACGAACGCCCCTCCTCCACACAAACCCTCCAACTTGTCCAGTTACGTCTACTACGTCTTTAAACTGTTTGTGTTTGCAGTTTGAGAGAGAGCACTGATATAGTCTTAGCAGAGTAGTCTTATGCGGTGAAGAGTGTGAGGCTAGCCTGCCTAGCTATACTCTTTGCTCTGAGCATCACACTATTATCTGTTGCAACAGTGCATGCAGCACGTTATGCTGGACCAACTATACTCGTCGATTTGGCACATGGAGAGAACACTAGAGGTCTTTGTACACTCTTTGCCGTAATGCCGGAAGCTCGTTGGGCAGTGCTTGTCCCATCCGAAGACTATAAATTGCCAAATTGCCCAATACCACCTGCCGAAATATTGGTAGGCGATTTTGTGAAGATAGCTGATAGGCTTAAAGACTTTGACATGATAATAATTGGGCAACCTACACGCTATCTAACCCAACAGGAGGTTGAAGTGCTTAAACAGTGGTTCCACTCACTATCTGGTCGCGTGCTATGGTGTGCTGGTGATAGCGACTATCCAGCCCAGGGCGGTAATCAGGAGATAGCTAACCATGCATGTGATGCCTTGCTAGCAGCTATAGGTTCAAAGTTGCGACTCGACTTTGTAAGTGTTGAGGATACAGTGAGCAATGCTGGTAAACCATACCGTGTTGTTGGCATGGTCAAGCCAGATCCACGCTATGGCGCGGAAACCATAGCCTATGGAGTTTCGAAAGTTTTGTTCCATGGACCAGGCGCTGTGGCTTGGGTCGACTCTACCGGTAAGTGGCACAAATTGACGGATCCAAATACGCCAGAGAACCTAGTCAAGATAGTCGTTACAACAGAGAATGGGAGAATAGTTGAACACCAGCCAAAACAGCCAGGCGCTCCTGGCGAGTTTGGCAAAGCTCATAGAGTTGGAGAGCAGGGTGTCTTTGTGCTAATGGCTGCAGAAGTTTTTGAGAGAGGGGAAGGGCTGCCGAACATAGTTATTGTTAGTGGTGAAACGCCATACGGTGGGTATCAGCCCATTGTAACCTATAGATACCATGGTGTAGCACTTAGCGGTCCAAGGTTTGTTAGAAATGTTCTCCTATGGGCGCTACAGTACCCAGCAGAGCTGGGCATGGCATCGACAATAGAAGAGGTTGTAGGTGGTAAGCTAGCTAGTGCTGTAGAGGCTACCGAGAAAGCTGTGAAGGACATTGCAGCTAAAGTTGATAGTCTATCGAAAGATGTTGAGGGTCTTGCAGAGTCTGTAGAAGGTCTAAGCACGGGATTAAGTTCGATCTCTGCCATGGTCTATGCGAGTACAGGTTTAGCAGTTATAGCAATAGTTGTTGCAGCTGCTGCAATAGCGTTTGCACGCAAAAAGCAAGCATAGGGTGGAGGGTGGATAGGCTAAAAATCCTACTTTTTCTCCACCTTATCTGCACCAGCTCTTCTCTTTCTCCACTCGGCTAGAAGTGCTGCCGCGATAAGTGGAACTATTATTGTTGCATCGCCGTAGACCACTACCGTGTTTGCTTCTGGTCTTATTTTGCCCCAACTAACAGCCTCTCTTGGCTGTGCTCCACTCAAACTGCCATCGTACTCGACAGCTGTTGTGATGTAGACAGCGCAGTCTAGTCCTTCGCGGAATTGAGCCCACCATATGGTATGGTGTTTTGATATACCTCCACCTACTATGAGAGCCATGGTTTTTCCTGGCTTGAAGAACAGATCTGCTAGCACTTGCTCGTCTAGAAAGGCGTTTATCTTTGGCCTTCTATGCACATTGTAGTAGGTGTAGAGTGCTGTTCCAAAAGCTCCGTCAAGGTAGCCTGGCACTATAACGGGTATCCTCTTCTCGTAGGCAACACGTAGTATGCTGTTCCTATCATCTAGACGCCTACCTATCTCCCACAATATCTCGTACACGCCATACTCTCTATCCTCAAGCTCTCCCAGCACCTCGTAGACAAACTTCTCGATGCGCGGACCATAGTCTTCTACTGGGATGTAGATGTTGCCTAGTCGATGTATATTCAACTCGTACAACATTCTATCATCAGCTTCGAAGTAGCCTTTGTAGTACCTACCACCTGTACTCCTAGCAATATCATGGTCTATAGACCCGCATGTAGTGATTACAAGGTTGAATATTCCCTCTCTCAAAAGCTGTGCAAAAATTCCACGCAAACCTGTTGCAACAAGATTTGCTGTGAAAGTTAGGATTCTCAGGTCAGCATCTAGACACGAACATAGTATCTTTACAGCACGCACAAGATGGCCAGCCATGAAGCCGTGAACCCTACCATACACCTCTATTAGATCCAACAACGTCATATTCGGGTCAATCTCTACATCCTCTACAGGTTCTCTGAGAAGTTTCTCCCTCTCACCCAAACACCAAACACCGTAGAAATGCCCATAGAACCCTCAAACCTTTTATAGAGCATGTACATGGGAGTTGAAGGTAGTACACAACTTCTCCCACTGTTTTTGGAAAGTGGATGCGAAAGATGTCTAGGATGGAGAGACGTTGTACTTGCTGTTGGAGGTTCTAAGCTTTCTTTCTCAGTAGTGCGTAGTAGAAGCCTGTTACCTGGTGTTTATGTGGCCATGCTCTCATTGTACCTGGTAGTACTGGTGATTGTGTGTAGGGTTTGTCTAGTTTTACTAGCTCTACTTCTGGGTGTTTGAGTAGAACACGTTTTACAATGTCTTCTCCCTCTTCTCGGAATAAACTGCAGACTGTGTAGAGTATTAGACCGCCTGGTCGAGCAAGTCTAATGCCTGCTTCTAGCAATTGTTCTTGCTGCTGTGTTATCTTTTGGAGATCCTCTTGGTTTATCCTCCAGCGTACGTCTGGGTTCTTGGCTATAGTCCCAGTGCTACTACATGGCGGGTCTACCAGCACTTTATCGGCTACCTCTTCGCCTAGAAGTTTTGGAGCTTGTCTTCCATCAGCCATTATGGGTTCAACCACTGTGTCTACGCCATGTCTTCTAACTACCTCTTTTAGCCTCTCCATGCGGTCTGGATAGATGTCGAAAGCGTATATCACACCTTTCCCAGCCATAAGCTCTGCTAGATGTGTTGTTTTGCCTCCAGGTGCTGCACAAAGATCTACCACGGTTTCACCTGGTTTAGGGTTGAGGATTATCGAGGCTATCGCTGAAGGCTCATCTTGGACTATCACTTTGCCCTCTTGCAACGCTTTTAGCCTTTTTATGTCAAAGCCTCTCTCCGCAAACACTGTTACAGGACAACGCTGGCTTCTCCACGCTCTCACACCGAGACTCTTAAGCTCCTCTAACACCTCCTCCACAGAGGCTTTCAACACGTTTACCCGGAGCGGGATTGGTGGAACCCAGTCTCTGAGAAAGGAGAGCAGATTCTCTGTCTCGCGGCGCCCTATAAAAGCTACTAGTTTCTCGTATATGAAGCGGGAAACCAAGAACTTCTCTTCAACAGCATCTATCGGAGGTTTCCTCCTCCTCAACCTACCCTTATACCTCTCCCATAAGACAAGCTCACCCTGTGAAGCCTTCTCTCTAAGCACCTTCGGAGCATACTTCTCTATCCACTCCGTCATGTCTGGATGCTCTTTGTGAGCCCAAAGCTTCTGGTAGGTGTAGAGTCTAAGCAACGCCCTTAGCCAAGGATGAAGCTTATCAACATTTATGCCGAGCACCTGACATATTATCTTATCTATCAGACCTTGCAACCTCCATATGTTGTAGAGGAACGCCGTGAATACTCTATCCTTGCTAGTCCCTAACAACCCATACTTTGTCAAAACCATCCTCTTAGCTACCTGGAAAGGCTTATACTCCTCACCAAACACAAGAACCTCCAAGAGCACTTTTAGATCCCATTTACCAAGCTTCAACCTTCCTCGCACACTAGCTCTCGACACAGCATCGCCACCCCATGGGGGGCCTCAGCCGTGGCCGGCGTGCTCCCCATAAAGAGCGTCGGTATACCCGCTACACGTCAACGGCCCAACACTATGGGGTATAGCTAAACCAGGGGTATAGACGTTGTCCCCTATACCCAGAACCGGGTGGTGACGGAAACCTCCACCATGACAGCATGATATAGCGTCAAAATCCGTGTTTTTAGTGTAATAGGCTTCAGTGGAACCCTGCTAGGCTAGAGGGGGCTTCTTCGTTGGAGGGGCCTCTCGGCGCTACAGTGGGTCTTCATCCCATTCGAGGGTCTAGGCCGCCCATCGGGCCTCATTGAGGCCGTGTTCTAGACACTGTAGTTTTGTCGGGGAAAAACTTAGTCTTCTTACCACCTTCATTTCGCGGTTGGGTGCTAGTCTAGGGTTGGCTTCTAGACCACGCATCCTCTTGCTTCGACCGAGTGGCTCTAGCGTTGATGCTCTAGAACGTGTTGGTAGGGTCTACCACGTTCCTGTTGTGAGAATTGTTGTGTTGACAAATGGTCTTAAAAGGCTTGTTGCCGAGCTTGAGAGAGGCTGTGATTGGCTTGTAATAACCAGTCCTAGAGCTCCAGCAATTCTAGCTAGTGCAGGTGTTGTTGAGCTGGTTTCTAGACTGGGCATTCGCGTAGCTGTAGTGGGTCCTAAAACGCGAGATGAAGCTAAGCGTGTAGGTCTTCGTGTAGACTATATGCCTAGAGAATATCGTGGTGTTGTACTGGGCTATGAGCTTGCATCGTTAAAGCCTAAACGTGTGGTGTTGGCAAGGTCTGCTGAAGCTGTCCCAGATCTCCCACGCGTTCTTAGAGAGGCTGGTGTAGAGGTAGTTGAAATCCCAATCTATAGGGTTGAAGAAGATGTGCATAGAGCTTATGTTGCAGCAGGTTTTGCTGCTACAGTCGACTACATCGTCTATACAAGCCCTAGCATAGTAAAGGTTATGGCGAAAGCCTACAAAGCCCTATGCATAGACCCTGCAAAGCTACAAGCAAAACACATAGCTATAGGCCCAACAACAGCTTCAACACTAGAAGAGTTGCTAGGAGTAGAACCTCTACAACCCCAAGAGTACACGCTAGAAGGTATTGCTAGACTTATTGCCAGTCTACACAAGTAAAACAGTTCTTTCAAGGCTGCTAGAGCGTACAAGATACAAAGCCATATTGTTTATGGCGGAAAAACAGCTATGTGAAGAAGACAGCTGTCGTGTTGTTTGTGTGGCAATGTTTTCCAGCACGCTTAAACAATAGTCATACATTGAGGGGTGCAGTGTTGCGTTTTGCAAGAACAGGTTATCGGGTGTCTAGAGAGTTTCTGGA
The DNA here is from genome assembly GCA_015662475.1 of Pyrodictium sp. Classification (GTDB taxonomy): domain Archaea; phylum Thermoproteota; class Thermoprotei_A; order Sulfolobales; family Pyrodictiaceae; genus SZUA-1443. The sequence continues at coordinate 1,194 of DQUB01000001.1, read as the reverse complement.
GAAGGCTAGTGAAGAGGTTAGACCTATTCATGCTTCCGGCTTTTTCTATGTAGGGCTTGGCTACATAAGCTACTACCTTGTCTTCGACTACTACGACCCTCTAGGCTACTATGACGCTATTATGAGAGACCAGAAGCTGTTGGAGGAAGAAGCTTTAAGGCTTCAAGCTAGCATGCAAGAGCTCATAGACAAAGAAGAGGTTATCGTTAACGGTGTTCGTGTTAGACCAAAAGTAGTTCTCGTAGACTTTGGCTTTCACGGCTCCAAGAAATACCCGTTTATAGTGTTTGGGGTAAGATTCAAAGCACCCATATGGGTTGGTAGAAACGTCTACGAGAACAGGTATGATAGGGAAGAGATAGAGTACGACTATGAAGCTTATTGGATCTTCCCTCCAGGCTCTAGAATACTAGAGGTTGACATGGGCACTGGCAACGAGGACTGGGAAGTCGTCGGCAGAAACATACTAGCAATCTACGGTAGACGTGGAGGTGTTACAGGAGGCTATGAAAAAATAGTGTTTAGCATTGGAGAAGAACTCGTATACGATCGCGTTAGGGCTGATGCTTCTACGTAACAGGATATGTGATGTTTAGGAATGCTTGTGGGTTTACAGCATATGCTAGTACAAAAACTGCAAATGCTAGTACGAGAAGCGCTCCTGAAACCAATACCGAGGCAAGCGCTATGCCAGCATCAAAAGACAGAGTTACCGTGTATGCTCGTTTGTAAACATTGTATGTGATAACAGCTATCACACCAAGTATTATGAGGGGGGCTAATGCTATTATCAGGCTATACCCGGTCATCAAATCACTAAACATGTTCACTGCTAGCCACACCAGCTAAAGCACTGGGCAGACAGCTGATTGATAAAACTTGTCTTTTGAGAAGATGTTCATGTCCTAGACTTTGCTTGCCTATTTTAAGGCTCTAATAGGGCTTCTAGGTGGGTGGTTTGTGTGAGTATGGCTAGTAGGCTTAGAGAGCTTGTAGAGAAGGCTGAGAAGTGGAGTAATGAGAGTGTTGATGAGGGTCTTGGGTTTCTAGAGCCTGCTTCTAGACTCTACATAGCCTTTCTAGGCGATGGGTATGGTGAGGCTGCTGCTTATCTTGCTTACTGGTTTATTCGTGTTCTAGCTCCAAATCTCCACGTCGAGATTCATTCCGGCGAAGATCTAACATACCATGTTT
>DQUB01000070.1 GCA_015662475.1 Pyrodictium sp. | reverse complement strand
TCTTGGTGTTGCAGGTGGCTTCTTCTACGACTGGCTAGGTTTGGTGTCAGAAACACCTGCAATACTTCCTGGATGGGATCTTGGTGGCCGTTATCTCTCAATATTCTACGACTGGCATGGTCATGGTACAGCTTGTGCAAGTGCTATTGCCGGTAGAGGTGTTGTTGTGCCAGCATCTGTAGCCCCCAAAGACTCTCTCTTTGCTAGAGTGGTGAAGCCTCAGCCTGGCATGGCTCGCGATGCAATAGTTGTTGGTGTCTCTGGGCTACTTGCTGGAACCGAGATAGGTTTGCTTTGGGCTGCAGGTTTCGACATAGCTCCTGATGGCACTATACGCTACTCTGGAAAGCCTAGAGCCAAGATAATAAGCAATAGTTGGGCTGTACTGCCGATCTACGAGGCACTTACTCAGCTACAAGGTGCAATTGCTTTTGCCCCTGCTCGTGTTGAAGGTCTAGACTACATTGCCATACTTGAAAACATGCTCTCAACACCGGGTCTACTAGATCCCAGCTATCCTGGTGTATTGATAGTCCAAGCTGCTGGTAATGGTGGTCCTGGCTATGGTACTGTTGTAACTCCAGCTGCTGCACACCGTATACTAACCGTGGGTGCTAGTACAAGCTACGCCTATGTCAAGGATATTAGAGGCTATGGCTCTGCAACAGCCGATGACATAGCCTTCTTCTCTGCACGAGGCCCCACTCCTCTAGGCTGGGTTAAACCAGACGTTGTCAATGTTGGTTGGGCTAGCTGGACAGCAGCACCAATATGGGCTGGTGGCTTCGACCTATTTGGCGGTACAAGCTATGCTACTCCTCTAACCGCTGGTGTTGCTGCACTAATCTACCAAGTACTACCAGATGCAGATCCACAACTTGTCAAACAGATAATCATGAGCACTGCCGACAACATAGGCTACGATGTTTACAGCATGGGTGCAGGACGTGTAAATGCCTTTAAAGCTGTAAGTCTAGCACTAGAGCTTGCTGGGAGAGAAAGTAGGGCTAAAGTGAAGCCTCTTATAGCCTACAGCGTTGATGCTGAGAAATACTATTTGGAGAAGGTTTACCAGCAATGGGTGTGGAACGCCAAGAGCATCATAGAGCTTATGTTGAACCTAATTTACATCGCATTAGAGGGGAAAGCTAAACTCAAATTTAAACCGTACAGTGTAGAGCCAAACATGGTCAAGCAGTACAGCCTATACATACCCGACATAGAGCCGGGAAGCACGCGTGAAACAAGCTTTACAATCTACAACCCTACAAGCAAAACAGCAAAACTCGATGTTGGCGTATACTGGGAAAAGCTTGTACTAGACTACGAGTATAACGTCACTCTACAACCTGTCAATCCTAACATTACATACACAATATTAGTTGTACCCGTTGACAAGCTTGTAGACATAGATCTTCTAAAAGTAGTGTTCACAGTCTCTTACGAGATCTTTGATAGAGAACACGATTACGAGCCAGATTACAGGTTCTTCCTGAGATTGTTTGGCTGGAAAGACGTGAATGGAAATGGTAAGGTGGAGATAGACGAGCTCAAATATGCAGGGTTCAGCTTCCAACTTTCAAACCAGCTGGTACTAGCGGTTTCCAAGCCTTGGAGAAAGCTTGGCGATTGCGACTATCTAATCATAAGCGTTACAGGAATAGCTATCAATAGAACTTCGGAGGAAATACCAGCTAGAATCCGCCTATTAGGATACGAGATCGATTCCAAAGCCAAATGGGTGTCAGTCACACCAACTAAGACAGTCTTAGACCCCCGCTCTTCGAAGACGTTTAAAGTTGTAGTAAGTGTGCCTAAGGATGC
>DQUB01000004.1 GCA_015662475.1 Pyrodictium sp. | reverse complement strand
TCTCGAGGGTCAAAATCGCCTAGCACATTCACGACCGACTCTATAAGCGATGAAGTGTCTACAACAAGCATGCCATTAGAATGTCTTAGAGGAGCTTCAATGCTATCTACCAGTTTTCCACGCCTACCAAAAGCCTCTAACTTCATTGCAGGTTCACCCTCATATGTACGCTCATAGCAAACGCCAAGTAGAGCTGATACAGCATCTAGCACACGACCTGTACTCGATGTCATTGGCGATCTCTCTCTAGCCATCCTATAGGCTATCCTTGCCTCTTCCTCCCCCCACTTCAACCCTTTGAGAGCTCCAACGCGTTTTAGAAGCTCTATAGTTTCTTCCTCGCTTAGAAAGCTAGAAAGTATGCCAATAAGCATTCTAACAGGATATCTGGTTGCAGCATCTCCTCCAGGCATTGGCTGATATGCTAGATGTCCTACTCTCTCAAAACCTGTGTATTCTACTAGCATTACTTCACCGCCCCATACTGCACCGTCAATTCCATAGCCGACACCATCCATTGCGATTCCAACAACACGCTCGCCAACACCAACACCCCAATCAACCATAGCACTCACAATATGCGCATGGTGGTGTTGTACTAGTTGTAGCTCTGAACCATACTCTTCACGCCAAGCTTCTGCAAGCCTTCTACTCTGATAGGCTGGATGCATATCTGCAACAAGCACACTTCTACTCGGATCAACTCTATATACTTTCGCAAACCACCGGAGATAGTAGTCTAGCTCGTAGAGCGTATCAAGATCGTCTGTATCGCCTATATGCTGGGTGAGAACGACTTTATCTTCAAACCCTATACCGCCTACATTTTGCAACTCAGCCCCAAAAGCTATTACCGTCTTTGGCAGACAAAATCTCAGCCTAATCCATGCTGGAGCATAACCACGACCTCTTCTAAGCAGGACTACTCTTCCACGTGTAAAACGGACAACACTATCATCAACACGGTTTACTATTTCGCGGTTGTGGAGGAGGAAGAAGTCAACAATACTTGATAGCTTGTCGAAGGCGCAACGTTCGTCGATACACATCGGCTTTCCATGAACATTACCGCTTGTCATTATGAGGTACTTGTCTCTAGTCTCCATGAGGAGGAGGTAGTGGAGACCCGTATAGGCGACCATTACGCCTAGAGTGTCCAAGCCTGGTGCTACAAGTGGTGAAACACGAGCACCAGGTCTTACTGGGAGAAGGAGTATTGGGCTTTCAGGAGACTCTAGCAGCTGCCTTGCAAGATCGTCTACATACACTATCTTGTTTGCAACATCGGCGTCCAAAGCCATTATAGCGAATGGCTTCTGGGGTCTCTTCTTCCTCCGTCTCAACTCGGCAACAACGTCATCGTCTGTTGCAAGTGCTGCTATGTGGAAACCTCCAAGACCTTTCACACCAACTATATAGCCTTGATCTATCAACTTTGCAGCCTCACGTATAGGGTCTTCCACCTCTACAACCCTACCTTTAGAATCTGTGAGCCAGACTCTAGGCCCACAACGTGCACAGCTTATCCCTTGAGCATGATATCTACGCTCGTTCCAAAGATCGTTGTACTCTTCAACACACTCTCTACAAAGGGGGAAGTGTTTCATCGAAGTATTCTCGCGATCGTATGGAACCGAGTACATCATGGAAAACCTTGGACCGCAGTAGGCACAGCTATTGAATGGATAGCGATACCTACGCGTATTCTTGGGGTCAAGTATCTCTGCTAGACATTCTCTACATATTGCGAAATCTGGTGGTATCATACTTCTCCTAGACATGCGCTTCGAACTCTTCCTAATCACAAAACCCTTTAGGTTAAGCGGTTTAACCTCCTCAATCTCAAACTCCTCGATTTTCGCTGGTGGTGGAAGCTTTTCAGCAAAAAGCGTAAAAAATCTAGCTAGTCTATCTATCGGACCCTCAACATGTATCTCAACTTCACTACCACCAAGGTTTTGAACATATCCTGCAACACCAGCTAGCACCGCTACACGGTGTACAAATGGGCGAAACCCTACACCTTGCACAATACCGGTAACGCGTATGCGAAACGCTCTCACTACTGCTACTACCCTCACCCTCGCCTCAAAAAATGAGGTTGGGGGAAAGCTTAGAGTTTTACACGCTAGCCACAGGCAAGATAGATTATCTGCCGCAACTCTCTTATCTTATCGCGTAAGCGCACCATTAGAGTATACAGCTTGTATATTTGACCTCTACTCACAGACTCGCCTTCATCAGCCTTTGACGCTATCTCACCTATACTCCTCTCTATCTCCTCCACAATACCCATTAGCTCATCAACAACTACCAATGGGTCTTTGAGCTTCTGCTCCTCCACCATCAACTACGTCCTCTCCTAACACTATTTTGCATACTATGCTCATAGTGTAGGCTTAGAGCCTCAATAGCAAGTTTTGTTGCAGACTCTATACCGTCTAGAAGTTTACGTCTAAGCTCAGCATGCTCTGTATCTTCGCTGAAAAGCTCACCTCTTGCCAGTCCCTTAGCCCTACTAGCTTCAACAACATCCATGCTTATTGTTTGGAGCTTCTTTATCAAACCAATAGTGTAGAGAGCAGCTGTATCAGAATCAACAACTAGTGCAAGTCTTGCGTACTGCTTATAGTTTGAATCGCTTTCGAGAGTAAGACCATTTGAATAGTAGAGGTCTGAAGACCATACAAGACCTTGTACAAACGATATACGGTTTGGAGCTAGCTGCGAAATATTAGTTCTTATAGTCTCTATGAGCAGTTCGAGCAGCTCATAGCTAGGTATCGCAGGTGCTTCTAGAGGAGCAGCAGCTTTTGAAACACCATCACCTTTAATAGCCGATGTTGCAACAACAACATCGCCTATCTTGAGAGATGGTGATAGAGCATAGCCTAATCCAACTTTAATGAATACTCTAGCGCCAAGCTTCGACAACTCTTCAACAGCTATTAATGTGCCATGCGCACCTATAGGTGTTTTTACAACAGAGAGTTTGATACCCCTGTAAAAGCCGGTTATAGTCTTAAATCCGCCACGACCCTCCACAACATTCTCAACATTTATCAACTCGCTTGCCTTTTCGAATACCTCCTCTACCCAAGTAAGTAGCACATGCGAACCTACATCGCCATGCCTACATTTTGTGAAGGGTTGAATTAACGGCAAGCATCTAACCCTCTAACTCTTTTCTACTCACCCTCACCAAATACCACCCTACACACATAATACGGGTTTATACGTATACACACGATTACAAGATTTGTCTACGACAGTGGTGTTATCTAGGATTTAAAAGCGTTTGGAGGAGAAAGAGCTACTAGCCTACAAAGCCTAAAACCATTTTGCAAAGTCGAGCTAGGAAGAGTCTCGATAAGCTAGACTTAGACCTCAAATCAACTCCTAAAACGTTGTACTGGGCCATCAAATTGACAATCAACAATAGCATGCAGAGTCTTAAACTCCGTTGTAGAGGGGTTGAGGGGGGTAATTCTTTAAAGCTAGAATGTTGAAGAGGGGGGTCGGGACTAGCCCATGTACCCTCGCCTCAACATTGTAAGACCGAGACCAGTAGCATCACAAGAAACTCCTAGAGTATATGGCAAGCATATCTATGGCAATCTCTACGAATGTGATGTTGAGATTTTAAAGAACGAAGAGGAGCTTAGGAACATTGTTGTTGAGGCTGCCAAACGTGGCAACATGACGCTACTAGACGTAAAATCGTGGAAGATTGGTGAGGGTGTAAGTGTTGTTGCTATAGTGTTGGAGAGCCACATAACAATCCATACCTGGCCTGAATACGCTTTTGCAACAGTCGATGTTTACAGCTGTGGTAAGCATACCGATCCGGAGGCAGCATTTACATACATTGTTGAGAGGCTAAAACCGCGTAGGGTAGAGAGAGGGGAGGCTGATAGATCCCTGGAATAGTTTGTAGCGGGCTCGACCCTCCACGTTTTTTACCCATCACCCACCCACCAACTTTTCAATCTTTTCAATAGCTTCAGCCAGCACTTGTCTAGCTTTTCGACAGGCTTCTGGACCAACGTAGAGGTGTTGACCACCATCGACCACGATGTTGCCCCATGACACGACCGTTTCTACTCGTGGTACACTACCAGCAAGCCACTTCCAGTCTATGAGCTCGGAGCTTGGTATCCATGCTGGTGGCTCGGAAACATCTACTACGACCAAGTTTGCCTTACTCTTAGGCTTTAATGGTTCGCCTAAACCGAGACGCTTGTTGGGCTCTAAAACTAGTTTTTCGAGAGCATCTTCAACGTTTTCTCCTAGCATAAGCCAAGGATTCCACACAAGTCTACGTGGAGGCTCACCATCCACCACTACCGCATCTTCTGGAATCCAGCTTGGACGTTCACTGCTACACGCTAGCAGGCCTACACGTACTCTACCCTTAAACTTTTGGAGGAGATCTTCCAACAGCTTCTTAGGATCATCTACTGGTTCAAGCTCGCTACAGTTTAAGGGTATGAGTACTACTCCTCCCAATCCAGAATCGTAGAGTGCTCGTGCAACAGGTTCTGGGTTCGGTTCAACGCTTATCACAGCTGTGAAACCGCTTATCGATAGCTCGTAGAAGGCTAGTAGTGAGGCATAGTAGGCTTGCTCGTAGGAGAGTTTACCAACAACTTTGTAGAGTTTGGATAGGCTAGACAATGCTCTAAACGGGTAACTGCTTGCAATAGTATATGCCGTGAATCCGGGTACAACAAGCCTATCTCTACCACCACCCACCATCTCAGCATACTGGTATTCTAGCGGCGGCTCACCCTCACCTACAGCCTCAATATTCTCGCCAACAACATGCACATAGCCGTTCTTGATAAACCAGTTGATGCCCAGGATATACACGTCTGCAAAGAGGAGCCTCACGACAACAATCACCCACTACACTCCCAGTCAGAGACCAGCTCAATAGCACCTTGTTCGCAGACAGCCATACACCCTATACAAGCTATACAGGCACTAATTCTCTCCGGCTTAGGCCTACCATCACCTCTATCTTCAAACACCTTCACAGGACAATGCTCTATACACAATCTACACCCACTACACTTGCTATAATCGATGCGTATCTCTTTCACAACAACCCTACACAACACATTTACTTGCAAGGTTAACGCCCAACGAGAAAGTGGTTTGGGCACCCGAGGTCGGCCCCGGCGCCATATCCCCCACGACGGGGTTCATCTTGTCCGCCGGGTCACCACCCCCACACTACCCCTCCCCCTCGTCGACTATATCAGTTTGTCTAGCACAGATCGACTTAACCCACTGTCTGCCCACACTTCTAACTCTAGCAGCAGCCTCGTAACCCATGTATCTTCCACCTTCAACACCCACCATCTCCTCCAAATCATACTCTGTAAACACACACATCTCGTTCATCCTCTCCCTCGCCTCTTCAAGTGTTGTTGTACCTGTAACCGCTTTGGCCAGTGGCGATATTTTGTAGAGTTTTCTAGCGTCTACCAGGAATGTTACCAGGTTTAGTATGGTTGTATTCAACGTTCTTGTACCACCTCTTAACCTTAATGTTCCCACTCTACCACGCCAAACCTCCAAAGGTACTCTACTAGCCTCGGTCTCCACTTTCTCAACAATCTCCTCCAATAACTCGATATCGTTTCTAGTTAGACCTCTAACCCACACATAGCCTCTAAGCTTTACAATCTCATTGAGTCTTTCAAGCATTCTATCCAAGGGGAGCTCTCCATCAGCTCCTATACTGTGAACAGCTACTATCGCATGTTCAGCTTTCGAATTTGCTATTGCTGCTAACCCTAACTGGTCTGCTAAGGGACTCCATATCGTATCCTCAAAACCCGTTGCAAGAATATCTCCACCAACATCAACGCCGACCACAACATCACAGCTTGTTAGCTGTAGTAGCTCGTTTATTGCTTGGCGAAGACCAAGCTCGCCACGCCACATTTCGAGAAGGTGTATGGGTTGTTTAAGAATGCTAGCAACTTTGCAAGCTTGTGGCACAATAACTCTACTAGCTCGAATAGCATAGCAGCCAGGTAAGCCTAGGACTAGGTTTTCGCTTTCACGTTCAACTAAGTATATGTTGTCTAGCTTCATTGGCCCAGGCTCAGGGTCTAGTATTAGACGCTCCCACACAATTGATGCTAGTGCAACCCTCAACCCAGAAGCTCTCATAGACTCGCCAAGTACGGCAGCCGATACTATATCGCCACCACCACCTATGGCAACAACTACTGCGCAATCTGATCCTAGAACCTCTTTCCACAAGGCTTCACATCATCCTCCCATACATCCCGAGTCGAAGAAGGATAAGTAGCCTGTATACTCAATTTTATGTTTGGTGTAGTCCAGCATGGGCCGATTGTTTGGAACAGATGGTGTTAGGGGAGTCACAAATAGGCAGTTAACACCAGAGCTTGCCCTACGCCTTGGAATGGCTATTGGCACCTACTTCGGCGATGGTGCAAGGATTCTCGTTGGCCGAGACGTCCGTTGTGGTGGCGATATGATAGTGCATGCGGTTATTGCTGGCCTTCTATCTACAGGGGTTAAAGTCTACTATGCTGGCTACGCTCCCACACCAGCAATACAGTATAATGTACGTGTAGGAGGTTTTGACGGTGCTGTCATAGTTACAGCTAGCCACAACCCGCCAGAGTATAACGGGATTAAAGTTGTTGGACCACAAGGTATAGAGGCTAGTAGAGATGTTGAGCGAGAGATAGAAGAGATATACTTCGAGCAAAGATTTAGAAAAGTGCCATGGCCCCAACTAGCCTACGACGTGAAACCATATCCAGAAGCGCTAGACGTATATGTAAACGGTGTTGTTGAGCACGTGGATAGCGTACTGATAAAGTCTAAAGGGTTCAAAGTCGTTGTTGACTGCGCCAATAGCGTTACCGCACTAACAACACCAAAGATCTTGGAGAAACTTGGCGTAAAAGTAGTTTCTGTGAACTGCCACCTAGACCCTCTATTCTCAGGGAGAGAACCAGAACCAACACCCGAAACACTTTCTAGCACAGCTAGAATAGTCGTTGATCTAAATGCTGATCTAGGTGTAGGCCATGATGGAGATGGCGATAGAGCAATATTGATTGA
>DQUB01000141.1 GCA_015662475.1 Pyrodictium sp. | reverse complement strand
TGCTTGCAAGTGCTGATGTTGATGTTATAGTGTTTGGATGTACTACGGGTAGTCTTGTTGGAGGGTTGGAGTATGATAGGGTTATTGAGGAGCGAATTAGATCTGTTACGCATAAACCTGTTGTTGTTACTGCGCGAGCCGTTGTTGAGGCTCTTAAAGCTCTAGGTGCAAGTCGTGTTGCTGTTGGCACACCCTACATAGACGACCTAAATGTTCTTGAGAAGAGGTTTCTTGAGGCTAACGGTTTAGAAGTTGTTGACATTAAAGGCTTGGGGATTAAGGATAACAGGGTTATTGGAAGGCTGAAACCAGATCAAGTTTATAGGCTGGCTAAAAGTCTTAAAACTTCGCTTGCAGATGCACTGTTTCTAAGCTGTACGAATATGCCAACACTAGACATCATAGATGTGTTGGAAGAAGAATTTGGCATTCCCGTTATATCGTCCAACACTGCTAGTTTGTGGTCAGCATTAAGGAGCATGAAAGTTAGACTTAGGCTTGATAGAGGAGGCGTTCTCTTGAAAGAGAAACTCTAAACCATATCTTCCAAACACATGAGTAGGCGTCTATAGCATTGATGTTGAAACTATGCTGGTTTTGAAAGTTTCTAAACCATTGATGGTGGCAAAAACATTGATGTTGAACAGCTGATGCTGCATCGAACAAGTATGCAAAGTTTCTAGACCCTGTGTACTATTTTGGGACGATGCCCACCGGTCCTGTTTTTACCCGCGTCAAAGGATGGTGGCATGCAAGCTTGGTGTTGCATATGCAGCGTAAGGTTCTGGTAGCAGTTGCTATAATGGTTGTTGCTGTGGTGGCTGTCGGTATTGCTCTCTTCTTGGGTGTAGGTGGTGTTGAAGAGAGGGTGATGGGCCAGCCTAAGGTCATTAAAGTTGGTGTAATACTTCCGTTGACAGGTAGACTTGCTGAGACGGGCGAGGATTTGAAGAGAGGCATAGAGTTTGCAGTATACCAGATAAACAGTATGGGTGGTGTCAAGAACTGTGGTGGTGCAAAAATAGTTGTTGTTTGGGGTGATAGTCAGGCAAGACCTGAAAGAGGTGCTGCAGAGGCAGAACGTTTGATTGTAGAAGAGCATGTTGTGGCGCTTGTTGGTGCTTACCAGAGCGCTGTGACTAAGACAGCAAGTGAAGTTGCTGAGAGATACCGTGTACCATTTCTCAACCCAGATTCGACATCGCCAACGCTCACCGAGAGAGGCTACAAGTGGTTCTTCCGGATAACACCACATGATGGCATGTTTGTGAAGCAACAAGTAGAGTTTGTGAACTGGTTGAACAAGAGATGTGGTGGTTGTATCAAGAGGATTGCAATCATACACGAGGATAGCGAATGGGGTACCAATGTGGCTAGGTTGTGGGAGAAGGAGTTTAGTGCTGCAGGCTATGAAATAGTAGATGTGATAAGCTATCATGCACCAACAGTTACAAGTTTTGATGCTGAAGTAGAGAGGTTGAAGAGGAGCAAACCCGATCTACTCTTAGTAGCAAGTTATGTGCATGATGCGCTTCTCCTAATGAAGACGATAAAGGCTAAGAAACTATATGTTAAAGCTATATTAGCTCAAGATGCAGGGTTTGTAAGCCCAGCCTATGTAAGTCAAGTGGGAGATGCAGGATGGTTTGTGTTTAGCCGTGAAGTCTTCAACTGGGATCTAGTGCAAAAGATGCCAAGGTTAAAAGAGGTTGAAGAAGAGTATCGGAGGATGTACGGTGTCAGTCTAAATGGTAACAGTGCCAGAGACTATACCGGTATGTGGGTTCTATACTACGCGCTAGAAGAGGCGTGTAAAATTGTAAAGCCTTGGGAGGATCTGCAGAAGTTTAGAGAAGCACTAAGAGATGCACTAGCCAACCTCTACATACCAGGAGACAAGCTGATAATGCCGTGGAAGGGTGTCAAGTTTGACGAGAAAGGCCAGAACATACTTGGTCAAGGTATAATCGTGCAGATGATGGAAGACGGTAAGTACTACACGGTATACCCGCCCGAGTATGCGACTAGAGAACCTGTATTCCCAATGCCCAGTTGGGAGGAGAGGAGTAGGTAGGCTTCCACCTTGCATAAACAGTTTTTCACAGTTATGGTATTATATATCCTCTTTTCAACTATTATTGGTGAGATGTGTGGTGTGTTGTGAGGGGTTTAAGGCATGGATTTAACGGTATTAGCTTCAGCTATTGTTGATGGTCTACTAATGGGTCTTGTATATGGTCTTGTTGCTCTAGGTCTTGCTCTAATATGGGGGGTTATGAACATAATAAATTTCGCACATGGAGACTATATGGTGCTAGGAGCTTATATTGCAGTTCTCTTCTCCCTTCTCGGTGTTGACGCAGTTTATGCACTGCCATTCGCCTTTGCTGTAGTCTACCTAGCTGGTGTGGCAACGTATAAGCTTGTGATTAGAAGAATTCTAGATGCACCTTTTGTGTCACAGATAGCTGCAACCTTTGCTCTCCTCCTACTAATACGCTATGGTGTTGAGCTAGTTGCTGGGCCTCGAACCTGGATTGTAGAAAGTGTTTTATCGGGTAGCGTGGTACGAGTAGGTCCACTTAGCATCGTGTGTTCTAAACTGTTTGCAGGTATAGTCTCAATAGCTGTTTTTGTCGTGGTATACCTTTTCCTAACCCGTACGTATACAGGACTTGCAGTAAGAGCTATAGCTCAGAATAGGAGTGCAGCGATGCTGCAAGGTATAGACGTTGACCGTGTTAATAGTATCGTGTTTGGACTTGGTGTTGGTGTAGCAGGTTTAGCCGGTGCTCTAGTAGCACTTGTTCAACCTGTATTCCCCGAGCTTGGAGGCTTCTACTGCCTAGTAGCATTCGTATCGGTGGTTCTTGGAGGATTTACAAGTGTTGTTGGCTCTTTTCTAGGTGCTATAATAATAGGCTTGTCTGAGAGTCTATCAGCTGTATACATAAGCCCAACACTCAAAAACGCTATCGCATTCACTGTCTTCATTTTAGTGCTACTTTTCAGGCCAACAGGGTTGTTTGGAAGGTTTGGTAGGAGGGTGTAAGCTATGTCGTTTCCCACCCAAAGAGAGCTCGTGACGGCTTTGGCGGTGCTTATATTTGCAATAGCAGCGGATGGTGTAGCATACGTGTTTGACAAGCCTTTCCTAGCTAATAGCATCTACTTAGCGCTAATGTATGCATTGGCAGGTTTAGCTTGGAACATACTGGCTGGTTTTACTGGCCTGGTTAGTTTTGGCCACGCGGTATTCTTTGGGCTTGGAGCTTATGCTACAATGATAGCGATGCTTCACAAGATTCCAGCAGTGCTAGGGATCCTACTAGCAGGTGGTGTTGGCTTTCTAGCAGCTGTTCTCCTAGCCCCAATATGGCTTAGGCTTAAAAGTCACTGGTTTACATTAGCCACCATAGCAACTGCTGAGATTCTAAAGCTCTCATTCATTGTTTGGCCAGCAGTAGGTGGTGCATCAGGTCTTCAAGCTCCAATAGCGGAGCCCGGCGAAGAGCTATACTACCTGTACTTTAGAGGAGCATACCTCTACGTGTTTATTGCAGCCGTTCTTGTAGCAATAGAGGTTGTTGTGCTCTGGTCTATTCTTCGAGGGCCAATTGGATATAAATTGCAGGCTATACGCGAAGATGAGGATGCGGCTATGGCTCTAGCCATAGACCCACTCAAATACAAGTTCTTTGCTCTCGCTATAAGCGGGTTTTTCACAGGCTTAGCAGGCTCTCTATACACGATAAGGTACAGGTTTATAGACCCATTCACCGTGTTCGACCTTATAAGCGTGTCAACATATATAGCACTCGTGGGAATTGTAGGTGGAATTTACACTTTTCTAGGCCCGATTATAGGCTCGTTCATAGTTGTTCCAGCGGCAGAGTACGTGCGCTCAACACTTATGAGCATAGCATCACGTTATGCTGCTCTTCACGGTGTTGTATTGGGCGCTGTACTATTGATAGTTTCCCTCATGGCTCCCGAGGGTGTTGTTGAGCGTGTTCGCGCTAAAATGGTTGTATGGTCAAAAGTTGTGAAGGTGGTTAGAGAATGGGTGGTCGAGAGATCCTAGTTGTCGAAAATGTTTGGAAGCGTTTTGGGGGGATAGTAGCGCTAGCTGGTGTGTCAATAGAGGTTCGTGAGGGTGAGAGACTAGCAATAATAGGGCCTAATGGTAGTGGCAAAACAACACTCTTCAACGTTATCACAGGCTATGTTAAGCCTGATAGAGGACGTGTAAGTTTCGATGGACAGGATATTACGGGGAAGAAGCCGCATCAGATAGCTAGACTCGGTATAGCTCGAACATTCCAGATAGTCAAGCCTTTTGCGAACCTTACCGTCGAGGAAAACGTTGTTGTAGCTGCACTTAGCAGAAATAGAAGCGTTGAAGAAGCACGTAGACATGCTCTACATGTTTTAGAGCTTGTAGGCCTCTACGATAAGAGGAATGTGAGAGCAGCAATGCTCAACTTGGCTGAGAAGAAACGGTTAGAGCTTGCCAAAGCTCTAGCTCTAAACCCTAGACTACTATTACTCGACGAGGTTGCAGCAGGTCTTAGACCTTCCGAGATAAAAGAACTCAAAAAGCTGCTCTACAAGATCAATAGTGAAGGTGTAACAATAGTCATGGTAGAACATGTTCTAAGAGCTGTATCAGGTTTTGCTGAAAGAGTTGTGGTGTTGCATCATGGCTCAAAACTTGCAGAGGGTAGACCAGAAGATATCGCGAAAGATCCTCGAGTTGTAGACGCGTACCTAGGCTCGCTAGCAAGCCAACTTCTCGAGGTGTGAAGTAGGTTGCCTCCTATCCTCCAAGTTAGAGACCTTGAGACAGGATATGGTGAAGTCCAGGTATTGTGGGGTATTAGTCTTACAGTAGAAGCTGGAAG
>DQUB01000172.1 GCA_015662475.1 Pyrodictium sp. | reverse complement strand
GTTTCCACCAGCTTGCCGGGGAAAATAGCGAGAGGAGCTACTGCACGATCTCTCACTCCCATTGTCTCCAACCTCCTCTTAGAGGGGGTCAATTCGTCCAAAGCAAGCACCTCAACTTCTATGCCAAAACGTTCCAATGCGGCAATTATAGTTCTAATGTCCTCCTCTTGCTCATCATAAAATCTTTTAGCTTTGAGATAGCAGAGAACTAGTCTCTCTACACCACGTGCTCTAGCTGAGCGTGCGAAAATTGCTGCTACCACCATAGGTGGAAGTCTTACAATTTCTCCAAGCTTAACACGGTTTAACAGATGATGCCAATGACCTCCACGACAGGGGAGAAGAACCAATATCTTCTCCGAATTGATAGGCTCTGTACTGTTAACTTCAACTAGTTCGACTGGACAACCTAGTCTAGCCTCTAAAGCCCCTACAAAGACCTTTAGAAGGGGATAGCCTGCCTGACTACCCGGTCTATGGTAGACTATTGTTAAACGCGACAGCCTAGCACACCCTAAAATGCTAAGCTCTTTGCGCGCTTGCTAATATATGGGCTCGCCTTATATACGCGTATTTACGCGTCATTTTATCGTATAATTAATCTAAACTAAAAATTTAAGTCTACTCACAAACAAATGTGTAGAATGCTGGTAAAAGAGTGTGGGGAAGAGGATAGGTTGCAGCTAGAGATTCCCTCTATCGACAACATACTAGCCATCACAATTAACCATAAGAATGCATCGTTAGACGATATTGGTGTTCTCGAATCGCGTGTTGAAGAGGCTTACCAGCACCTCTACTCCTACACTGACGAGATAGTTGTCCTAGCAACATGTAATCGTTTTGAGATCTACGCTTATACAAGTAACCCAGATGAGCTTCTTTCACATGCACGTTCATTCTTCGGCCATTTATGGGGTAAAGCTTCTATTTTGCGTGGCATTGATGCTGTTAGACACTTATTCCGAGTTGCAGCAGGTCTTGAGTCGATGATTATAGGCGAAACCGAGATTCTTTCCCAAGTACGTAAAGCCTATGAATATGCTCGTAGCAATGCCTATGCTGGTAGACTTCTAGGTCTTCTCTTCAGCAGAGCCATACATGTTGGGAAACGTGTTCGAAGCGAGACTAGAATAAGCATGGGCAATGTTGGTTTTCCAGGAGCTGCTGTTCGGCTTGCCGAGAAGATGCTTGGAAGTCTTGAGGGTAGAACTATTGTGGTTGTTGGTGCTGGTGAAGCTGGACGAATAATTGCAACACTTGTTCGCGAGAAGTATAAGAGTGCTAAGATAGTCATTGCTAACCGCACCATCGACAAAGCATTAGAGCTTGCTAAGCTCGTAGGCGGTGAAGGTTATGGACTTGAAGCACTTGCAACATTTTTGGAAAAAGCTGATGTAGTCTTCATAGCTGTTACATCGAGAGAGCCTATATTAAACGTTGAACATGTCAAGCATATACGTTCGAAGCCAATCGTTATAGACATTTCTGTTCCACCAGCCGTGGATCCAGATGCAAGGAGGATGATAGCATACTATGGTCTTGAGGATGTCAAACGTGTTGTTGACGAGATTATCGCTAGAAGACTAGCTGAAGTGCCAAAAGCCGAGAAAATCGTTGAAGAGGAGCTGCACGTGTTCTGCAAGCTTTGGGCTAGAAGAGCTGCTGATGAGGCTATTAGAGAGGTTATGAGGTATGCTGAAAAGGTTGTTGAGGAAGAAATTGGAGAGGCTATGGCGAGACTTCGTGGAACAGGTTTTGACGGTGCTGTGGCAACAGTTGTAGAGGCTATGGCTAGAAGTCTTGTCAAAAAACTTTTAAGGCCTTTGATCGTCTACATGCACGAAACCGCACAACTTGGAGAGTATAGGGTCTTAGCAGACATTTCGGAAGCGTTTAAGCGTGAACTTTCTAAACGTTTACGTACCACAAGAGGGTAGTCTTGGTGTAGACCTGTCTTGAGCTATCCTCTCCACCGCCCTAGAAGGCTTAGACTAACCAAACCCATTAGAGATCTTGTAGCGGAAACCACGGTGTCTCCAGACCATCTAATCCTCCCAATTTTCGTGAAGGAGGGGGGCAAGCCTGAAGAAATTCCTGCTATGCCGGGCCAGTACAGGTGGCCTGTAGGAGATGAGCTGGTGAAATTTGTATCGAAGGCTCTAGATCTAGGCGTTAGATCAATACTATTGTTCGGCTATGTTAGCAGCGAGTTGAAGGACGAAGAAGCTAGATACTCTTACAACCCTAACGGCGTTGTGCAGAAAGCTGTTAGACTTCTACGTAGAGAGTTTGGAAGCGAACTTGTCATATTCACCGACGTGTGCATCTGCAACTATACGGTACACGGACACTGTGGTATTCCATCAAAGATCGAGAGGAGGAGGATAGCCGGCTACATAGACAACGATTCAACTCTAAAGATTATAGCTAAGATGGCTGTTAGCCATGCTGAAGCTGGAGCAGACTTTGTAGCACCATCTGGCATGATGGATGGCATGGTAGCAGCTATTAGAGAGGCTTTGGACAAGGAGGGCTATACTGATGTTGGCATTATGAGCTACGCTGTTAAGTATGCTTCAGGTTTCTACGGACCTTTCAGAGAAGCTCTAGAATCAGCACCTAGATTTGGAGATCGTCGTAGCTATCAGATGGACCCGAGAAATGCTTACGAGGCTCTTCGAGAAGCCCGTCTAGATGTTGAGGAGGGGGCCGACATATTGATGGTCAAACCTGCACTAGCATATCTAGACGTTATAAGACTTGTAAAAACACATTATCCTGACTACCCATTAGCAGCCTACAATGTTAGTGGTGAATATTCTATGGTGAAAGCTGCTGCCGAGAAAGGCTGGATAGACGAGAAGCTTGTAACGCTAGAGATAGTGACTGCGATAAGGAGAGCTGGTGCAGATATAGTCATAACGTACCACGCTCTAGACATAGCCAGATGGCTTAAAGAAGGCTACAATCCCTTCTAGCAGGCATAGGCTGATGCTCTTTTGACCATACAAGTTCTCGTAGACGAAGCTTGTAAAGAGCACATACCCTTCAACTACAAAGTTTTCACATCTCCACAAGAGCTTGTCGAACATGCTGTAGAGGCTCTCTGGAACAACACTAGAATACTGTTAGTTTGCAGGGGGGCTTGGAGGCTTTGGAGGCAGGTGAAGGAGAGAGCTTGGAGAGCTGGTCTCAACTGGCTGCTTGTAGAAGCTGTTGACCCGCTAGAAGCAGAGATTGCTGGAGTAGATCTAGAAGCTGTTGTGGAGGCTAGATATCGTAGCCTTGCAGAGTCGAGTGTGGATAGAGCTGTTTACCGGTCAAACCTTCGAAAGCCCGTAGACCGTCGAACGCTCTTCAGCGTTGGCCCACTAGCACTGCTAGAATACGTTGACGCTCCCACGGTGGACTTGGATGTTTGTAGTGTAGCTAGAGGCTGTAGAAACTGTGTCAAAGCATGTCCACGAAAAGCTCTTGAAGGGAAACCCCCGCATCTGGACTCTGCAAAGTGTATCGGCTGTGGCTATTGCGTTACAGTCTGCCCTGTCTCAGCTCTAGAACTGCCATCCACTCCCAAGAAGGGGTTGTGGGAGCAAACTCTCCTCTACCTTAGAGCTGGAACACCCTTCATAGTTTTCGCATGTAGAGACTCTATGGCAGAGCTACTCGAAAGATTGGATGCTAGTGTGCGGGTTGGAATTGTCCCTGTAGGCTCACCAATTGGTGTTAGCCTCGACATACTATTGGCTGTATGGGGTTTGGGAGCAAAACCACTGCTATACTGCGCCAACCTCCCCAAGGAAGCTCTAAAGGTGTACCGGGACAGTGTTGGCGAAGACTATAGAGTTGCCACTGGAGAACGTCTTGAAATATTGTCGAGCATTAGACAATTGTTGAAAGTTTTGAAGATGGTGTCTAGGCTTGGTAGAGGCGGGAGAGTTATAGAACTTGTTAAAGATGCTAGAAAAGCTGCACTACAAGTACTTGCTACAATAGGGAAAAAAGTTTGGCTAAATGTGCCTCTAATAGGACTAGTATCGGTCAATGCTGATAACTGCACATTGTGTGGTGTTTGTGTAACAGCATGTCCAACTGGAGCACTATCTCTTGAAGAGCAGGGTGAGTCTCGAAAGTTAGTGTTTAGACACGAGAACTGCACCTCCTGCAGAGCATGTGTAGAGGTTTGCCCTGAGACAACAATAGCTGTCAATAACGTCTTCTCACCAGAACACTTTGGCAAGACTGTAGTCGTTGTTGAAGCCGAGATTGCTAGGTGTAAAGTTTGTGGAAGACCATTAGAGCCGAGAAAGATGGTTGAAAGGGTTGTAGAGAGGTTGAAAGAGTTTAACATGCCTAAAACAGTTGTGGAGGAGGTGTACATGTGCGATAAATGCAAGCTTAAAGCAGCCCTAGACGCCGTCAGGAGGGCAAGTAGAGACATGATGAAACGCAAATCTTAGAATGTCTAACCTCCATACTGCTTCGATGACAGCTAGTGCTGGCCGCATGCTTTCTCGGAGTTCCCTATTTAGTCTAGCGGTTGAAGGATAGTGGTTTGGTGCCATGTTTGCCGGGTGAGAAGAGCAGGAGCTTGTTCGAAGAGGCTAAACAAGTGTTCCCAGGCGGTGTAAATAGCCCAGTTCGCGCTGCTGTCAAGCCATACCCATTCTATGTCGAGAGGGGTGAAGGACCCTACCTCTACACTGTTGATGGTGAGCGTCTAATAGACTATGTTCTAGGCTATGGCCCTCTAATCCTTGGCCACGCGCATCCTCGCGTTAAAAAGGCTGTCGAGGAACAGCTTTCGAAAGGTTGGCTATATGGCACTCCTTACGAGGCAGAGATTAAGCTTGCTAAGAAGATCCTTGGCTACTACGAGCCTAGAGGAATGATCCGATTTGTCAACACTGGCACTGAGGCTACAATGGCAGCAATTAGACTTGCTCGCGGTTTCACCGGTAGAAAGTACATATTAAAGTTTGAAGGGTGCTACCATGGTGCCCACGACTACGTTCTTGTTGGAGCTGGTAGTGCTGCTGCACACTATGGTGTTCCTAGAAGTGCTGGTGTTCCCGAAGAGGTTGCAAGACTCACGCTAGTCGCTAAATACAATGATGTTGAGAGTGTTGAGAAGATTATGAGAGAGTATGGTGATAAGGTTGCTGCTATAATTGTTGAACCTGTTATAGGTAATGCTGGCGTAATACCTCCAAAAGAAGGGTTTTTGAAGGAGCTTAGAAGGATTGCCGATGAATATGGCTCATTACTCATATTTGACGAGGTTATCACTGGATTCCGTTTAGCACTTGGGGGTGCCCAGCAATACTACAATGTTAAAGCCGACATAACTACGCTTGGCAAGATAATTGGTGGTGGATTCCCGTTAGCAGCTGTTGTTGGTAGGAGAGAGATAATGGAGAATCTAACTCCAGCGGGCAAAGTGTTCAATGCTGGTACATACAACTCTCACCCTGTCTCGGTAGCCGCTGGTCTTGCCACAATAGAGGTTCTCGAGAC
>DQUB01000015.1 GCA_015662475.1 Pyrodictium sp. | reverse complement strand
CATCACCTTCCTAGCATCAACATACTCTCTAACATCAACATCAGGCTCATAGGGTAGCCACTCAGCAGCAGGGTCAAGATTAACCCTAGCAACACTAAGCTCGTTAAACTCAAGCCAATCACCAAAAGCATCAACAAGATGGGATTTCCCAGAACCGGCAGGCCCTACAAACACTATGAAGTACAAGACTTCCCACCAACACCCCTTCCCAGACAACCACGTAAAAACAAAGACAAAGCCCCCTAAAAGACTAAGCTTAACAAACCCACCATACCAGCAACCTTATACACACAAACGCCAGCAACACTCAAACCAACAAAATCTAAATACAACAGCTAAACTAGTACAGATTTAGCATTGGAAAAGACAAACAATCATCATCGTTGTGCTAACCCTACCTCTTTTCCCGCCAAGAATATCGTTAAGCTGTTTGAGGAGGATGCTGCGGCTAGGAAGAGACTTGCAGAGCTTCTCGTGGGAGAGCATGGTGTGAGACTTGCAATCATAGATGCTGTTCTCATAGATGTTACGTGATTAGATTTAGAATGGGAGTTGTTAGACTTGAAGAGCTTGTTGTAGGATTGGAGAAGAGGGTTAGCAGTATAGCGTTTGTCTCTTCATGCGCTATTCCCCACACCCCCAATACGAGCTTCAAAAAGCTATACTCACCATTTAGTGTCTTGGACCAACGATGGACGAAAATCGATACATGGCATCTTCTAGGCCTACCAAGCTACTCTCAAGCTGTTTAAGAGGTGGGGTGTGAGTTTAGCAGCACGGTTTTGGGGCTAGTGGAACAGAGACTATGCAGGGTGTCTTCGGTGGATCTAGGGCTTAAAGGTGCGAAAGTTCTTGTGACAGCTTCTACGAGAGGGATTGGTTTTGCTGTAGCGAGAAGGTTTGGGTTGGAAGGTGCTAGAGTTGTAGTGTCTTCGAGAAAAGCTGAGCATGTTAGAGAGGCTGTTGAGAGGCTTCGAAGGGAGGGGATAGAGGCTTACGGTGTTACCGCAGATCTTACAGTCAAAGAGGATTGCTTTCGACTTGTAGACGAGGCAGCTAGACTGCTAGGTGGCCTAGACATTCTAGTATATAATACTGGTGGACCACCACCAGGAGGATTTGAAGAGGTGAGCCTCGAAGACTGGGAGCATGCTGTACGATTGCTTCTCCTAAGCGCTGTATGGGTTACACGAGCCGCACTACCCCACCTCGAGAAATCAAGCATGCCAGCCATAGTCTATCTAACCTCAGTAGCAATACGCGAACCTCTAGACAGGCTAGTGTTGAGCAACACGGTACGATTATCGATAGCAGGTCTAGTTAGGAGTTTAGCGAGAGAACTTGGTAGAAAAGGCATAAGAGTCAACATGGTGTTGCCAGGCTACACAAAAACTGAAAGACTATTGCAAATTGCTAGAGACCGTGCACAAAAACAAGGTAAAACTGTGGAAGAGGTGTTGAAGGAGATGACAAAAGATGTACCTCTAGGCAGACCCGCAGAACCAGACGAGATAGCCAGGGTTGTAGTGTTCATAGCATCAAAAGCTGCAAGCTATGTTAATGGTGCAGCAATACCAGTAGATGGAGGCATGCTACGCTCAATACTCTAGAGCCAACATGTGGGATGGGGGAGAAGAAAGACTCTGGGAAAAAGGTTGAACATTTCAAGCCTACTACCTAATTAGCGAAGCTTCTTCAAACCATACCAAGTTGTACGTCTCAAGTGTTTCACCATCATAGACCATTACAAGGTTAAATCGTGTGTCTGTTATTGGCACCACCAAGGCTATCCACATTGGTTTCGGCGACCCATAAGCTCTGACAACAACAGATGCTTCCGAGAATATCTCGTTGACAGGTTTTAATGGTACTTCCGTTATTCCCGAAGGACTTGATATCGCTAGCGGTATTGTCAATGACAACAACATTTCAACATCTCCTAGACTAAGCACTTTGGGTACAACCATGCT
>DQUB01000142.1 GCA_015662475.1 Pyrodictium sp. | reverse complement strand
TTAATGTTAGAGAGATTGCGGTAAAGCTTGGTGGAGGAGGACACCCGAAAGCGGCTGGTGCTCCACTAAACATGCCTTGGTGGGCAAGGCTTCTAGCGAGGATATACCCTCGCTACAAATTAACTTACACAGCCAAGCTCATAGAGAAGGTGTTGGGTGAGATAGGCTGCCCACGATTATCGGACTAGATCTTGCAGGCTCACCACGAAGACCTACTGGCTACGCTATAGCCAGCCTAGTAGATGATAACTGCATAATTCTCAGCTACGGCGTTGTCTATGACGATAAGAGTCTCCTAGAAGTATTGAAGGTTAAACCCAAACTTGTAGTGATAGACTCGCCACTAGCCTTCCCTAGGCAGGGATGGTATAGAAACGTTGATATTGCGATGAGAAAACTTGGCTATAAAGTTTTACCTCCTATGTGGAAAGGAATGCAAATGTTGGTAGGAAGAGCTGTTAGGATAAAGAATCTCCTTGAGGAGGCTGGCATACATGTTCTAGAGACACACCCACATAGTGCTTGGCAAGCATCAGCTTGTGACTCGCCCATTAAAGCTGTAGAACGTGTTTGTAGAAATGTGCCAGGTGATCCAAAGACTCTCAGAAAAGATGTTGTTGACGCGTTAATAGCATTAGCTGTTGGTGTAGAATATGTGAGAGGTAGTGCTGTAGCCATATGTGCGGATGATGGTTGCATTTATCTTTTACCAAGGCTTTGCTAAATGTGAAATACATAACAGTTTTTTAATCCTTACTAGGCCTTTTCGAATAGCGTGGCGATGCAACATGGCTAAGAAGATAAAGGTTCGTATTGATAGAGACCAATGTATTGCAGATATGGTCTGTGTATCTCTATGCCCAGACGTTTTTGAGATGAATGAAGAGGATGGCAAGACTCAGATAAAGGTTCAATTTCGTATTGACCCAAGCAATCTAGCAGAAGGTGTAGTACCAGCAGATCTTGAGGAATGTGTGAAAGCTGCTGCTGAGGCTTGTCCAGTAGCAATTATCCACATTGAAGAAGTTAAAGAGTAGGAGCACATTCCACCACAATTTTTTATCTACACCCTTTGTCTTGTACTAAGTTTCTTTCTCGCCCTCCCATGGCGTGTTAAATATAGCGTAGATCTCTCTAGCTCTTTTCTCACCAATTCCTTCGACATTCATGAGCTCAGCAATACTAGCATTGGCAATCCTTCTTAGCGTTTTAAACTTCTGTAGTAACTTTCTCGCAAGTTTTGGGCCTACAAGTCCTTCAGCAACGTAGAGTATTCGTTCTTGTAGTGTTGGTGGTTTCTTCTCGACACGTAGTCTTACAACGCGTTTCTCCTCTGTTTTGCCAAGGCTTTTAGCTTTAGCTGCAAGCCATGCTATTGTAGCTTTTTTGTTGTGTGTTGGCAGAATCGGTATTCCCCAGTCCATGATCAGCTCATCGATGACTCGTAGTACGGCTGCAATATTCCACTTAGTCTTCTTCTCTATAGTTCCTAGCCATCCTTCGAGGATTATCAATGGTCTGACCCCTTCAAGCTCAGCTGCCTCTTTAAGCCTCTTTGCTTGTTCCCATACCCTGTTATCCCTAATACTGTTGACAAAATCTAGCACAGTTTTCCTCTCGACGAGAATAGCTTTTCTAGGGTCGCTAGCAAGTAAATAGTAGTCGCCAACAGCTAACTCGGTAACAGCAACCCTCAACCCCTTACGCCTTAACTCTACAACCACATCTTCGTTCTTTGCAGCTTCGCGTGAGTCAACAATAACGTCTACAGGCGATAGTAGTTGTGCAGCTAAAACAGGCATAAGTCTCCTCCCCAACTCGAAAACATATGCATTGCATTATTCCGTCTCCCTAAATTTCTTGTAGAAAGGTGGAGAAGCTATGTTGCAAATTGGCGTAGCAGCTTACAGTGGCACCCCCTCATACCAACATATTGTGTGTGGGCGTGAATTTGTAGATGTTGTTGCGGAAAAGTGTGGTGGAGAATGTGCACTGGTACTGGGAGGCTATACAGGTTTAATGCAAGTTATAGTCGATAGAGCTATAGAGAAAGGCCTACCTGTAATACTTGTTCTGCCTCGCGAATACGAAAGTGAAAAGTTTCCCCACAAGGTGTTGTTAGTGCGTACTGGCATGGACTCTCTAGCGCGGAGCATGATACTTGTTAGAAGTTCCGATGTATTAGTTGCTCTTGGAGGTGGCATAGGAACTATAGTTGAGGTTTTTGGCGCCTATGGGATGTTTGTGCCCATTGTACTTGTATCCAAGACTGGGTTGCCTACAGACCGTGTAGCTGAAACGTTTAGAGATGGAGTGATAGATCCTAGGTTTGGCCATCTACTACATGTTGTGTACTCGTGTAGAGAAGCCGGAGAAAAAGCACTTATGATAGCTCAGTCGAGGAAAAGACTGTGAAAGGTGTAGATTCTTGCACTCGTATTTGAATAGGCTAGAGAAGCTTAGAGAAAAAGTATTTGCCGAGAAAGCCCAGGTAGCAGTAATATCTATGCCGGAAAACATAGCATACTTCACTGGCTATCGTGGCCCAGGCCTTCTAATTGTTACTCGTGAGAAGGCCAAACTCTACGTGCCAGTTCTCGAGTATTGGCGTGCGCGAGAGAGTCTTGCTGAAACAAATACGCTGGATCTTGTGGAACTTGTAGCATATACTACGTATAAGCTTCCAGACGTAAGCGAGGTTGTTGGAAAAATTGTATATGCAAAATTGACAGATATTATTGCGGAGATGGTGTCGAAAGCCACAAAGGTGTTATATGATAACATGCCTTTTGAAGTCTATTCGAAGCTTAACGGTAAAAAATTGGTGAATATTCGCGACACTATCGCCTATTGGAGGAGCATCAAAGAGGATTGGGAGATAGAGAGAATTGTTCAGGCAGCTAGAATAAGCATTCGAGCCATGTTGGCAACAATAGACTATATAGACTATGGGACTACGGAAGTAGAAGCAATAGGTTATTACATGTATGAGGCGTACATGAGAGGAGCTTCAGCTCAAGCTTTCCCACCAATAATAGCCTTTAACGAGAACACTGTATACCCACATGCAGTTCCAAGCCCAGACAATGTTGTGGTTAAAGGTTCACCAGTTCTAATAGATGTTGGAGTATGCTATGAAGGATACTGCAGCGATATGACTAGATCGTATCAGGTAGGTGTTAAAGACTCTGAGTATAAGAAAGTTTTTGAAGCAGTTTACGAAGCACTGGTATCAGCCATAGATAGAATTGAACCAGGTATTGCAGCAAGAGAAGTTGACGAGATTGCGCGAAGAGTGTTGAGGAAGTATGGCTTATCGAAATATTTTGTACACAGTCTAGGTCACGGTATAGGTCTTCAAGTACATGAGAAGCCAAGACTATCAAACGACTCACAAGATAAGCTTGAGAAAAATATGGTGGTAACTGTAGAGCCAGGGGTCTACATCCCCGGCAAGTTTGGTATAAGACTTGAAGAGATGGTTGTAGTTACAAGTCGGGGTGCAAAAGTACTAACTAAAGGCTTGCCGATAGAGTTTGACTAGATCAAAGCCTCTATTAGTGGTAACATAATAGTTTCTTTTATAGGGAGATAGTGAGCGTTATAGGTATAGCTGAGCTCCCGCTACACAGTGGTAAAGTTCCTCCTTGGATGGCAAAATACATGAAGAGACTTGCTAAAGCCATTGTGGAGGTTATAGTGGAAGAGTATGGTCCTCGTGAAGTTGTTAAAAGACTTGCTGACCCCATATGGTTTCAAGCATTTAATAATGCTATTGGTATGGATTGGGATAGTAGTGGTTCAACAACAGTTACTCTTGGCATATTGAGACAAGTTGTTGAAGAAAATCCACATCTAGGCATAGT
>DQUB01000173.1 GCA_015662475.1 Pyrodictium sp. | reverse complement strand
TAGGTTTATCTCGATAGCTAGGCTTGTTGGTGGGTGGAAGATGCAGACTTGCCGCTACTGTGTTCGCGGTATATGCTATGCTTGGAGGATATCGGGTAAAGCTAGAGTTGAAGGTCTTGATGTTGTCGAGGTTGATGGTGCTAATAGGTTGAGAGTTGCATCAATGCCAGAATTCTGTGCACTATGCCCACTCTACGAGAAGAGGTAGTGTTTCACATTCAAAACACTTTTTTGCAACTGTCATGCCTTAGACTTGTAAAGCCAGCATTTGACAACATGTTTCTCTCCAAGACTAACATATGGTGGTTCTTCTTCTCTACATCGAGGCTGCGCGAATGGGCATCTTGGCGCGAAACGGCAGCCTCTAGGTGGTTTTCTAAGATCTGGTGGTGAGCCTGGTATGTAGGCTAGCTTTCCTCTTGGCGCATGTAGTCTTGGGATTGCCTTGAGCAGTAGTTGTGTGTATGGGTGGGCTGGTCTTGTGTACACGTTCTCGGCAGGACCTAACTCTACTATCTCGCCAGCATACATTATGGCTATCTTGTCTGCTAGCTCTGCTATCACGCTGAGATCATGGCTTATAAATATCATGCTCATATTGTACTCTCTCTTCAACCTCTTCAACAGGTTTAGAATTTGAGCCTGTACCACAACATCAAGTGCTGTTGTAGGCTCATCAGCAATCACGATATCAGGGTTCAACGCTAAAGCCATTGCTATTACAACACGTTGTTTCTGACCACCACTAAGCTCGTGAGGGTATCTCCTAGCAATGCTGGGGTCCAAGCCAACCATTCGGAGAAGCTTTTCAGCTCTCTGGAGAGCCTCCCTTCTACTCACACCCTCATGGTACACTATAGCCTCTGCTATCTGGTCGCCAACAGTATATACTGGGTTGAGAGCATTCATAGCAGACTGGAATATCATGCTGATACGCTTCCACCTAAACCGCTTACGTAGGATAGGCTCGGGCAAACCTACAATATCGACACCATCTACGACTATACGTCCTCCAACAATGCGACCTGGAGGTGGAACAAGCCTCATAAGCCCATAGCCTAAAGTCGATTTGCCACACCCACTCTCTCCAGCTACACCCAAAACCTCGCCACGATCAAGAGTGAAGCTTACATCGTCAACAGCTCTAACAATACCCCTAAGCGTGTAGTAGTAGATTCGCAGATGTTCAACCTCTAAGAGAGCCAACAGCCAACCCTCAAAAACAAGCTCTACACACACACGGGAAATAAAATGTTAAACTGTGTACTAACCAAACTACACAGTGTACCAGCTCCACCCAAACACGCTACAGCATCTCGGGGAGGGTCAGCGCGGCGAATCACTCCACACAAGCTCCAAAGATATTCGGTGAGGGCCGGCCTCCAGTCATCCCCTCCCCAGAGCATATGGTTTTGAGGGTAGGTCTAGAAGTAGGATTGCATGGGTAGGATGTGGAGTGGTTACTCGCTTTCCTCCTCATATATTTCGACTATCACTCTAGCCTTCACCTTCTCTTTGGAGAATGGGGGTATCGTTTCCCCCAAATCTACTGCAAAGACTACTGGGTTTCCCAGACTGTCTGTGAATCTAACCTCTGCAACATATTTTTTCTTCATGCCCTCCTCAAACGCCTTCATCACAGCCTCGTATATCCTACTTATCGCCATCTGTAGGGATATTGGGCTAGCGAAATCTTCTGGTCTAAGCCTAACCTCTTGCATTCCTGCAAGCACGGTTCCTATCCTTGCCTCGCCCTCGAATACCGCTACCTTCTTTGGTTGTTCCTCGCTGGTGCCGCTCTTCACCTTCATCCCCATTTAGGGTTGGTCATGGAAGCCTTAAAATAGTCTGTCTTCCGCTACTTTTTGCGGTAGGGGTAGTAGGGGTTGAAAGTCTACATAGTTCAACATTTCACGGGTAGTTACGCGCTGGATGAGGAAAAGAAGCTGGTAGCATACGAGCATGCCCCCAAATACCTTGATGACCTTGTGGAAGAAGCTCTGAAAGTGGAGCAGCATGAGGTTCCAGCTAGCTATATTAGGCTTTTAGAGAAGTTGAAGGAGAAGGGTGTTAGCAAAGTCGTAGTCGAAACTCCTGAGGAGGCTAAAGAGGCTACTGCAAGAGGTTTTGAGGCAGAGGTTGCACCATCTAACGATGTTGCACGCTACTTTAGGTCGAGAGCTAAAGAGTTTGCTATAGAGACAGGCTTCTTCAAAGAGGCTAAAGAGTACGACGAGTTCCTACACCAGTTCATGATCGAGATGACACGTCGTAAACTACGTCGTGCAGCGCAGAAGCGTGATCTGCTAGCAGCACAGGCTATTAGAGCTATAGACGACATTGATAGGACGACCAACCTGTTCTCGGCAAGACTCCGTGAATGGTATAGCCTCCACTTCCCAGAGCTAGACGATCTTGTTAGAGAACACGAAGACTATGTTAGGATTGTGGCAGAGCTAGGTCACCGCGACAACATAACCAAGGATGTTCTAGTAAAGCTGGGCTTTAGCGAGGAGAAAGCTGAGAAGATTGCAGAAGCTGCTAAGAAGAGTATGGGTGCAGACTATCCAGAGTT
>DQUB01000026.1 GCA_015662475.1 Pyrodictium sp. | reverse complement strand
TAAAGCTGCACGCCTAGCAAACTCTATGTTGAGTGTCGAAGACTACTGCAAAGTAATCATATTAAAGGACGAGCACAAACATCCTAGAGAGACTATCGACAAGCTAATCAGCAGAATACTAGAGGAAATCCAGCATGAAAAGAAGCACCCGATAACAGTTAAGAAGTCCATTGAAGCATGGATCCTGGCTGGCATGAGGGTATCCAACCCAGAAAACATAGACGATCCAGTAGAACACCTAGACCACATCCTAAGGAAACAAGGTAAAAGATACATAAAGTCGCCTGAAGCAGCCAGAAGACTGACAAGACACATGGACCTTCAAAAAGCTATACGATACTCTACCGCGTTGAAACAGTTTGTTGAAGTGTTAAAAACCTGCTAGTGGGGGAGAATCTAGAGCTTGGCGAGCACTATAAGAGTGAAAAGGAGGGAGGTTGACTAGTGGAGGGAGAGGCGTAGGTTTATGGTTAGGGTTGTTGTTAGGAATTGGCGTTGTATTGAGGATATCGAGGTTGATCTAGGCACTGTTACTCTGCTTATTGGCAAGAACTCTAGTGGTAAGTCAAGCTTAGCGTATGCACTGTATTTTCTGGCTAAGGTTGTTGAGTGGAAAGATGCTAACAATGTTTTAAAGCACCTCTACGGTGTTGATCTTGATGGTGTTGTTCGAGTAGATGGTAGTGGTAAAAGACACTACCCTATAGTCATTGAGGTTGACGGCTATCGTTTTGAAGCGCATGGGAAGGATAGGGTTGAGAGCCCCCGCGGGAGTCCTTGGAAAAGTTCATATCTGCTACCAGCAACTAGAGTAGCTCTCACCAAGATAATGCAGTTTGTTGCTGTTTTTGCCCGCGAGCTTCTCAAGCGCCCAGAGAGTAGGGCGGCATTGCCCTTCATGTATGGGTTGTTTGAACTTGTCAAAAACGTTCCTCTACTACCACCAACATACTTCTTTCTAGAAGATCTCATGAGACTCTACGGTATAACACAGTATCACAAAGTGAAGGTAGGCGATCTAGGTGCTCTAGTCGAAATGTTCTCGCCTCTCATAGTCCTTGTATCCTACGAGTACACAGACCTGTTCACAAACATCAAACTACCACTACACCTCGCACCTGAAGGGTTTATCGACAGCATAATCATACAACGTTTTGTAGAGAGGGCTCGTGAGGGGAGTTTGGTAGTGGTTGAAGAGCCTGAAATACACAAGAACCCTCTCTGGCTAATAGACCTCGTAAAAAACATTGTTAGAATATCTGTTGAGAGAAAACTCACACTGGTCATGACCACACATAGCGACATCCTCCTACACGCAGTAGCCAAAGCTGTAGAAGAGGGTAGGATAAGCCCCGAACAAGTCTCAGTATACTATCTGTACAGAGACAGTCAGAGAGTTTGGAGTAGAGCTAGAAAGCTAAAAGTCTACGAGGATGGAACATTCGAAGAGCTTCCAGGAGTAGAAGAGGTAGTCTCCAAGCTCTTCTAAAACAATGCACCTTGTACTAGACCACTCAGCACTCATCCCCTGCACACATAAACCGCCAGAGGAGAAACAAGCAATAGCCACTCTAGGAGACAAGCTGGTAGACCTCGAAGTAGTTTGGCACGTCTCCACAAAGTACTTGAAAACATTGCATAATGTTTTGAATAGAGAGGGTAGAAGATGTCACCCACTTCCAAAGCTTCAAAGAGGCTTGCTAAGAGCCTCCGTACAAGTGCTAAGATTAACGCGTTCCAAAAGTAGACAATGTAGTGTTAAACCATTTACAAAAAACTCTAGGCTAAAATACATGTGGTTGGTGGGCGTGCTTCTAGAATTTTCGAGCCCAGGCAGTACAAGC
>DQUB01000175.1 GCA_015662475.1 Pyrodictium sp. | reverse complement strand
TGCAATGCTACTCCAAGAGCTACACCAACTATAAATCCTAGGGCAAGAACATAGTAGAGAAGATCGCTCAAACCACTAGCCCCTACCCTACCAGCAAAACCCTTCCCCATAAATCTATGGCAAGAGGAGCTCTTTTGGAGAGAGGTTTGGAGGGTT
Organism: Pyrodictium sp.; assembly: GCA_015662475.1. Taxonomy (GTDB): domain Archaea; phylum Thermoproteota; class Thermoprotei_A; order Sulfolobales; family Pyrodictiaceae; genus SZUA-1443. The sequence goes on along the minus strand of DQUB01000175.1, from coordinate 3,025 downwards.
GGAGGTTGTGAGAGTAGGCTGTGGAAGTTGTTGGGGTGGAGGTTGTAGTCGTGTACGCTGCTGGGTGGAGGTTGATAGCGTGGAGGAGGTAGTGTATTTGGCTGTTGGGCTTGTCTTTTGGGCTATTGTGTGCGGTATCTGGCTAGCATGTTTGGCGATAGAGAGGTTTACGTTGCACTGGTTGTGTTTGGCAGGTTCTTAGCTGTTGTTGGTCTTGCGATGCTCTCAACGGTGTTTTTGAAAGGTTTGCCTGTAAACGTTTTTGGCTAGCAAGAGCATCCTGCTTTTAACAGCTACATGTTGTTGGTTTTTCCGTTGGTCTGTTCTCGAAAAACACTCTTTTTATCCTTAGAGTCTCGCGTGTTAGCTGACCTCTTGGCGATTGGGTGTGGAGGCTGTTGTTAGAGCTGTTGTTGCTATAGTACTTGTTGTGGCTGGTTTGGCTTCTAGTGGTAGGGTTTTTGTCCAACTGTTGTCGAAGGCTATAACTTTTCTTTTGCTCTACTTCTCCCTCCCAATACTGACCTGGTACACTGTTGGAATTGCTCTACCTAGGTTTTCCAGGCTAGCCGATATAGTTGTTGTGGGTTTCACCTATACTGTGTTGGCTTTGGCTATTGTAGCTTTTCTTGCACAGGTTGTTGGGAGAAGGCTTGGTTGGAGTTGTAGGGTTGAGGCTGCTGCTATGTTGGCATCGGTGTTCCAAAATGCTCTCTTCCTGCCATTGCCCATTGTCTTGTTGCTTGGAGGTGTTGTTGAGCTTGTTGTAGCTTATGGTATATCGTTTAACGTTGTAACTGGTGTTGCTGTACCATTTATTGCCGGTAGATGTGGTGTTGCCGGCAAATCTAACGTTTCAATGGTTTTTCGCAGACTACTTGCTTTCCCACCGTTTTACGGGCTTTTAGCTGGTCTGGCCACCATGCCTTTGAGCTGGCAAGTGTGGGGTGTCTGTGGCCATGTTGTAGCTTTGTTGAAGAGTGTTGCGTCTGAGATGACGATGTTGAGCTTCTACCTTGTTGGGACTAGTATTGGGTTGGCTTGGCCTCCAAAGATAGACTCTGCCGTATGCTTTGTGGCTGCGTGGAGACTCCTAGTTTCACCGCTAATACACGCTTGTTTGGCTATGCTGTTTGGGCTTAGCGGCTGGCTTTTGAAGTGTGCTTTGATAGAGTCTTTTATGCCGCCAGCCACTATGAACCTCGTGTTCTCAGAGTATTACAGGTTGGAGACCGGTGTTGTGGCTTCATCGATAGCACTTGTAACACCGCTCTCACTAGCCCTTGTAGGGCTACTAGCTGTTCTAGGCTGGTGATTGTGGAGAGAGCAAGGTTTAGGGTGTGTTGGGAGAAGCTAGTGTTTTTGTTGGGGTGCTCTATTGGGCTGGGTTGTGGTCAAGGTTAGCGGTAAGATTGTGAATCCTGATCAGCCACAGCTTGTTAGAGAGTATGCAGAGCTTTTGTCTAGGGTTTCTAGGGGTAAACGTCTCGCTGTAGTGGTTGGAGGTGGAGCTGTAGCACGTAGCTATATAGAGGCTGCTCGTAGACTGGGTGTGTCTCGCGGTCTACAGGACATGCTTGGTATTGAAGCTGCTAGACTCAATGCTAGACTGCTAGCATACACACTAGGCTCTAAACACGCTTGCCTACACATACCACAGAGTGTGGGTGAGTTGCTTGAAGCTGCATCACACTGCGAAATAGTTTTGTTGGGCGGACTTCAACCTGGCCAGAGTACAGCTGCTGTTGCAGCTATTACAGCAGAGCTTTTATCGGCAGAAAGACTGGTTCTAGCAACCACCGTAGATGGCGTCTACGATAAGGATCCTAGACGGCATCCAGACGCAAAACTACTCCCAAGACTCACCTACACCGAGCTTGAAAAAGTGTTGGAGCAAAGTGTTGAACCTGGTCGCTACGAGCTACTCGACCCTCAGGCTATAAGGGTGTTAGAGAGAAGCTGTATAGAGACAGTAGTCGTGAATGGGTTGGAGCCAAAGAACGTGGAAAAGGCTGTCAAGGGCGAGCATGTGGGCACCATAGTGACATGCTGATATCGAGTCTACACGCGCAATCCTACGATAGTATTTTGTCGAGTATACCTTGCTCCCAAGCTTCTCTAACCTCCAACGCTATCCTCCTACCCATATCCATAGGCTCACCCCACCACAAGACTGTAAGAGGGCTGCCATGCCATGCGTAAACGTTTGTACCAGCTACTATCCTCCCAGAAAACTCGAAGACAATGTACTCTAGCCTATCGTTAACCACACCCTCTAGACTGAAAGGCCCCACAATACCGTCTCTAAGCAGTCTTTGTGCAGCTTTGACAAACTTTAAGCCATACTCGTAGAACTTGGGCAATAGACTTTCACGAGCAACAACAGGTATGTTGCCTACAACAGTGAAGCTTGGCTCAACACCAGCAGCATAAGCTGGTGGTAGTCGACGCAACCCATCAACGTTACTCTCATAGCGTATGTCTAGCCCAAACAGTTCGAGTCTCTCACGAACCCTACTATAGAAGTAGTGGACGTACATAGGCACACCAACAAGATATTCTTGCACAACAACCTCAACACCCTCCCTAAGCAGACCCTGCCTACGAAGCCTCTCAACACCCTCGACAACCTCACGCCTATTCCTAGCCAGGAAATAGCCACGACCACCCTTAGCCCCCGACAACTTCACAATGTAGAGGCCATCCTCCAACCCCCTCTCCAAAACCTCTTCAAGAACATATGTCTTTGGAGTAGGAATACCCGCTTCAGCCAAAAACCTCATCTTCCTAACCTGACTAGCCTCCACCTCAACAAGCTCTCTCGAACCCAGTATAGGCGCATCAAGCTCACGAAAACATTCAGGACCCACATACTCTACAAAACTCCCATGAGGGACAACAACAATATCGCCACCAGCAACACTTCGAACTCTATCCCAGAAGCTGCGCCGGCAAATCTCCTTGAAACTATCGACAACTATTAGCCTATCAACAATTTTTCCAAGACCAATAGAGTAGAAAGCCT
>DQUB01000116.1 GCA_015662475.1 Pyrodictium sp. | reverse complement strand
TTGCTAGCTACACCTCCTAAATCCGCCTAGCCAGCTTACTCTTATAAGTTCCACTCTCAAGTATCCAGAAGCTAGAAACTCTTCAAGCAGGCATGGCTGTGGGGTAGTGAGGTCTTGGAGAAGCTCACAAGGCTAGTGCATGGTCTCATCGAAGCGGTAAGCGAATATGGGTTGGACAAATTATACAAGCTTGATAGAAGCTATTACAGTACAATTTTGGAGCCAAGACCCGGCTCTGCAGGCACTAAAAAATATAGAGGAGACGATTTCGTGATGGAGTTAACGAGGTTAGACAAACTCTACGGCTACTTGAGGATAGTTAAAGGCGGCTGTAGAATCGAAGGCATATTACGCTATAAACAATGGTGTATAGAGTTTAGACCAAATATCGTCGAGGGCGATTGTAGAGGTGTTGGAGAGGAGGTGCTCGGAATAAGGGTTGAAGAAGTAGAAGAGTGATCGACTAACCTAAGCCTTTTTTGTGCATAAGTCTCGATAGTTGAAGGGAAATATAGTCGGCTATCTCTTCTAAAACATTCGATATATCAATGTTTTCTCTCGCGGCATTCTCCAATACATCTCTAAGAAGCTTCCATAGAACCAGTATCAACGCTTCCGTCATCCTCTCACGTGTTTCACCATCTACGGAGTAGTAGAGTTTACAGAGAGTGTTAGGTGATGGGGCTAGTGATCCGTGGATGTATCTGCTCACGGCAGAAGGCGATACACCCATGAGTTCAGCAACCTCTTTCCCGGTATACCCTTCTGCTAGAACTATCTCTACCATTCGTCTGCGCAACATGGGAGGTAGAATCCCGAATATATCACAAATTGTCTTTCTCGATATACTCGATCACCTCCTCGACAACACTAATAGTTTGTTTACGTTTATAGTTCTTAAGGATATCTCGCAAGTGGTGCAGTTTTTCTCTAAGCCTTAAAATAGTTGAGATCGAGCTTATGGTGAACAGACCGCCTAAGAGCTGGGTAAAGTTGCCTGGATGCTTGCTAACTGTTGCTGTGTCGTAATCGACTATATAGGGTTCTGGAGGATATACAGAGGAGTCGACAAGCACTTGACCACCAGGTCTTGCAAGCTCGCCATGTCTTATCTTGAGCTTGTCGAGCAGATAAGCCTTCAACAACAGCCTTCTAACAACAAAGATAGCCTCCAGCCTGGTCTTCGGAGCATAGTCTCTAAGTCTAGGACCTCGAACCCAATCAACAACCAAAAAGTAGCGGTCTAGGATGTGTAGTCGAGGAGCAATAGAATACGATGAAGCTACACTCCATACTACTCCCTCCCACAACATGCTCTTACGCCTAGAGTCTGGCCGCAAAAGTTTCACGGCAACAAGTCTCTGCCCCCATAGGGCAAGAAAAACATTAGAAGACCAACCTCTCCCAAGCACTCGATACCTACCACTAGCCGTAGCACCAAATGAAACATAACATTCAAGGCCAACATCCTTCAACCTAGCTATAGCTTCAACGCAAACCTCAGAATTTGGCTTTGGATAACAGATAACCTCTCTAACATCGCTAAAGTCGTAACATGCCTTCCTAGGCATAGACCATTCCATAGCGGTGCCGCTTCCCCTCTTCTAGCTTCTCCAGACATGGACATCCTTTACCGGTTATAGTTCAATGCTAGCACGAGCTCTTCAAGAGTGTACGTTTCAAGCAGAGACCTGGTTGTCACGCCAAAACACAATTTTT
>DQUB01000202.1 GCA_015662475.1 Pyrodictium sp. | reverse complement strand
CTGTTAGAATGTTTTTTGCTGGCAAAATTGTTGGTAAAGTCCATGTTAGCTACCCGTTTTTAGAGGTTGAGAGAGTTTATAGAGGCAGGTCTTTTACGGTGATGGCTGTAGAGTTTCTAGCAAAGTTTTCGCCTTTCCTAGCCATCCTATTGGGTGTTTTTGGAGGATACATGGTATTCACACTTGCTAGAGATTTTGCAGAGCTGTTGGCAAGGTATGGTTGGAGTTTTACAGCCATATGTCTCCCAGCAATGCTAGCCTTTACACTCTCCATACTAGCTGGATTGGCCATCTCAACATCTATTCTCACACTAGGCTGGAACACGCTTTTGATGGGAACACTCAACATTCTAGGCTTAGGAGAAAGAGAGGTACTCCATCTATCAACTCTATCGCCATCTCTAGCCTACAATAGTCTCGCAATCTACACAGCCTTCTACACTATTGCAGGTCTACTAGCCATCTTCCTCCTCACCCATAGACTTACACCACTTAGGACCAGGGGTGGAAGGGTTTGAGCTGGAGGTGCGGATTTGTAGAAGCTAGAGGTCTCGCTAAGAGGTATGGGCGTCTAGTCGTCTTCGAAGACGTATACTTCCACGTTTCAACGGGAGAGGCGTTGGGGGTTGTTGGGCCAAATGGTAGTGGCAAGACTACGCTATTGAAGATAATCTCTCTCCTAGAACCCTTCGACAAAGGCGTAATAGATTTGTGCGGGTTGAAGGTGTTGGGGGAGAACATCAGGTCTTTCTACAGGTTGAGAGGGGTTCTCGTAGGCTACTCTTCACAAACACCAACAGTGGTTGAAGAACTTAGCGTTTTAGACAACATACTTGTGGGTGCTCTTAGAACTTCTAAGTCTCTCGAAGAAGCTCTAGAAAAGGCTAGATATGCAGCCGAAATGCTAGACCTAGAAGGCTATCTCGATAGGAGAGCTGGGGAGCTTAGTGGTGGTTTCAAAAAGCGTGTCGAAATAGCAAGACTTGTAGCTGCAAACCCACCAGTAATGTGTTTCGACGAACCCTTCGCCCATCTAGACAAAGAGGCAAAAGATCTTGTTAAAAACCTCCTTCAAGAGCTGAAAAAGAAGGGCAAAATACTACTCGTAGCATCTCCAGGAGAAAAAGAAGTAGAAGACATTGTCGATAGAAAACTAGAACTGTAAGAAAGTCTTGATTAAAGAGAATAACGGGTAGTAGTCTCTAAAAAAGGTCTAAGAGTTGTAAAAACTGCAATTGAATGTGAATGTCGAGCTTGATGAGATGTCGGTTTTTCATGCTTAGCATAATCTTAATAGCTATACTGGGTAGGGTCAGCTAAAGGAATTCTCTACATTTCTATTGTTCAGGCTGGGGAGTAGTCTTCATCCCCTATGGCAGTGTTATTGGAGGCCTGCTATGTATCTTAGGATGTCCGTGCGTGTTATCATTCCCACAGGTTCTCCTGTTGCGTCTACGACTACAAGTCTACCTACTCCACGTTTTTGCATTATCTCCATAGCTTTTAGTATGTCTTCGTCTTCACCAACCGTTATGAGAGGCTTTGATGCAAACTCTTTAACGGGAGCGTTTGGTTTGCCAGCTATAAGAGCTTTTATGCCGTCTCGATATGTGAACATGCCTATAAGCTTTGTTCCTTCACGTACTGGTGCACCGTGATAGCCTTTTGAAAGTAGCTCTTTTAACGCTTCTATTACTGTCATGTTCGCATCGAGTGTGAATAAGCCTTTACTCATTATCTGAACTACGGGAGTTCTTGGAATGCTTATTATCCTCTTAATAGCGACGGCTATTTGGCCGCTTGCTTTGTCTATATGCAGCACCGTACCTTCAATGACTATTCTCGTGTAAGGTGCTGGTCCTATTGTCACCATGTCTCCTATGCTTATCTCTCCAAGATCTCCATACACTCTTAGCAGAGCTCTTCCACCTTCGGGGTTGAATATGTCGAGAAGTTCTATGCCCACAACGGTTATGTCTAGCTCTTTATTGTCCTTCTTCAACTTAACTGGTATCTGCGTTATTGTTCCCCTCAACACCTCATATGCTTTAAGCGTTGGCATGTAGCCTCCACTAGGCCCTGTCTTAGACTCTACAAGGCCTAGACTCTTCAAACTAAGTATAATGTTTCTTACAGTGCCCTCGTCTCTCCCAGTAACCTCTGCTATTTCCTTGCTCTTTATCAACCTTCTATGCTTCTCGTATAGGCGTACAAGTGCCTCAAGTATCTCTCTCTGTGACATTGTGAGACGGTAGCTCACGACCCCCCAACACCTCTACAAGATTCTCTACACACTAAACTGTTTCCAGTAGAGTTTTTGCGGTCCACAATAATAAACATAACCGACAATTTAAATTCTGATAGTAATTATGCTACTATATTCGCTCGTATTACTGTTGTTCTTGTTCTAGAGGTTCCACGATGAGTAGTGGCCCTTCTTTACCCACAACTTTCACTTTCTGGTTACGCTTGATAGGTTTTTTGGCTTTAGCTCTCCAATATTCTCCCTCTACCACCACAAAGCCTTCTCCACCTTCTGGTATGTCGTCTATAGCATAGCCTATCTTGCCAACAACTGTTGGTTGGTATACAGGTCTTCTTTTCCAAACACCAATAGCTTTAACAACTATTATGCCTAGAAGCCCTGCAAGAGGTAGTGTGATTGCTGTAACAGTGTAGAATGTCAACCGCATATACTCTGGACTTATGGTTGTGGGTGCAGCTGCTGGTAGTAGGAGTAGGCCTAGTATGAGGCTTATGAAGCCGGTTATTCCAACAATTGTTGTGCCTGGTATGAGGAATATTTCGGCAGCAACAAGTGCTATGCCAACAGCTATAAGTGCTAGTGCAACAATGTTGACGTGGAAACCAATACCTAGGAGGCTTACTAGGAATAGTACTACGCCTAGTGCTAGAATATGGTAGTTTGCAGTGAGTATGCCAACTAGGATTAGTAGGCTTGCAAAGCTAGAGACAAGACTTGATATTAGTGGGTCAGATAGAGCATGTGCTAGGCGTATGCT
>DQUB01000080.1 GCA_015662475.1 Pyrodictium sp. | reverse complement strand
CATTGGTAGCGGGGGGTGGATTTGAACCACCGACCTCGGGGTTATGAGCCCCGCGGGCTACCAGGCTACCCTACCCCGCTATGTTACCCCGCCACCCACGTCGTCCGTGAAAAAACTAGGTTGAGTCCCCTTATAACGGTTTCTAGATTTAGAAATAGTGTAAATATTGGAATTTTTATAGTAGGCTGAAGAATTGTTTTAGGCTTGAACTACACCCTTTTCTTCTAACTTCTTAATTGCTTCACTAAGCTCGTGAAGCACTTCTGCCGGACTTTCAAACTTATCTTTTCCAATTTCACTCATTAGGTTCCTAATATCAACACCTCTCCATTGTAACCCCTCTAATCTTTTAGCAAGCTCTTCTTTGTTTATTGGGAACTCTGCTCCACGTAGTCTTTTTAGCACTTCTACTGCCCAGTTTATACCTCTACGAGCAGTAACTGGCAACTCACCTCTATCTTCTAACCTTCTAATTGCTTCGCTTATCTCGTGTAAAAGTTCTGCAGGGCTGGAAAATTCCCCCTTTGGCACCTCATCAAGTATTTTTTCCATAGGCATACCATGCCAGTATAAGTCTTTAAGCCTCTCACGTATCTGTTCTTTCTTAGCCGGAAAATCTAGACCTTTGAGCCTCTTTAGCACTTCTACTGCCCAGTTTATACCTCTACGGGCCAAACTTCCACCAAGTACATATAGGTGGCCATTAAATAAGTAGCTTTTGTAGGAGTATTGTTTAGAGAAAAATAGATATGCAAGCTAGATGCAAGATCAAGATTGTTTAACGGGTAACAGTTATAGTGGTGAGCAGCAGGTTTAAGGCCAATGAACAAGTAGTGTGTTGGTGTGGTAAAGTTGGTTGAGGTTTGGGTTGAACTAGAACCGACAACAAGAAGAGAAAAATTAGAAGAAAGGCTGGAGAAAATAAAAGCTTATAGAGTGGATGCACTAGACATACCCGATGCTCCTTTAGGCGTGCCTAAAGCGTTTGCACCGCTAATAGCATGCTACATACAGGCAACTTACAAGATCAAAGCTATACCACATTTAAGGTTACTAGATGTCAATACAAATGCTCTTTTAAACGTTGTTGGTGGTCTACTACTTTGTGGCATAGATAGTTTTGTCATATTGAGAGGGGATCGGCCAAAGTATGGAAATCCCGTTGAAGAACTAAATACTGATGATGCTTTACAAGTTGTCCGTGGTAAATACGGGGATAGAGTTAATATTGGTTGTCTCGTATCTCTGCGTAAGAATGTTGATGAAATTATTAAGAGAATCGAAAAAGATTACGACTTTTTCCTGCTACTGAGAGCCTTTGGCGAGAACTTGGAAAAGATAAAGGTTTTACGTCGTGTTAGGACTGATGCTAAGCTGGTTGCATACGTAATAGTATGTGAAAATGAGAATTGTAGAAGGTTGAGGGATTTGCTAGAGGGACAACCTATAGTAAACGTAGAACACTTACATGCTCATCTTGACCGCCTCATAGAGTATGTTGATGGCATACTTCTCTCATCACCAGGTTCTCTAGACACGATAGTCAAAACACTTGAACTTTTAGATAAAATGGGTATTTTGTAGAACAGTTATTCTTCAACAGTTCTTGGAGCTTTGACATACCCGTTTTCAGAAGCAGCTACATTTACGAGTACTTCTTCCTGTCTGAGATGTTCTTTGGGTATATCGTCTCTGAGTAGGCCTTCCTTATCCAGTGGGTGATAGAGAGGTTCTACACCTTCAACTTTTACTTCAAAAAGCTTGTTTATAAACTCAACAATGTTGCGTAGGTCTACAGCAATACGCTTCTTTTCCTCGTCAGTTAACTCTAATCTAGCAAGCCACATTAAATGGCTAATGAGCTCATCTGTCACCATACTATCACTCTAGGGCCAAGCTCTAAGTATGATTAGCGTATTCGTGTCTGCTACTCCCTCAATCCCACGAATACTATCTATACTCTCATTTATGTCCTTTATCGAGGTCCCTCTCAAAATTGCAAGAATATCGTAGTTTCCTGCAACTTCATATAACCTTTCAACTCCTTTGACACCTTTAATTATCTTTTTAGATACTTCTGGGACTGGTGTAGGTGGTTTAACCTTTATAAGTACAGCAGCTCTTATCTCATTGCCGATCTCATAGTCTATTGTAAATCTTCGTATAATTCCCCTTTTTATCAACGAGGCAATACGTTTCCTGACAGCGCTTTCGCTTAGCCCAACTTCTCTTGCTATCTCAGAGTAGCTAGCTCTAGCATTTTCCCTAAGTATTTCAATTATTTTGAGATCCTTTTCATCTAAACGAATGTTTTCCCTTGACATGATTTTAACCTCTTACAATACGTGTTGCTTTAACAGATCCTTCTAAGATCCTCTTTATCGGGTTAGACCCTAAGCCTAGACCTATAATAGCCTGACCTACTCCACTCCTTACAGCTTCTATAGCATGCATAACCTTACGATTCATCCCCACACCAATTTTAGACAATAGTTCTAGTTCTCTAGAGTTGCCAACAACTATTTCTTCAACTAACCTTCCGTCAATAAATACTCCCTCAACATCTGTCAAGAAGATTAGAATGTCAGCTTTTAATGTTATTGCTACTTTGGATGCAACATGATCTCCATCAACATTCAATAGTTCTCCTTCTTCGCCTAAAGCTAATGGTGATATTACAACGGTAAAGCCCTTCTTGAGAAGCAAATCTATCAATTCATTATTTACTTCAACGATCTTGCCTGTGTAGCCTCCTGGGATAAGACGTTTTCTCCCTCTCTCATCGACAACTATTATGTGTTTCTTACGTTTGGCTAGTAGGATGGCTCCATCAACCCCTGAGAACCCAACACTTTTCACACCCATACGCTGCAGTTTAGCAACTATACGTTTATTTAGTAAACCTGCCATAACCATTGTGTAAATCTCGATTTCCCGTTCATCGGTATAACGACTTCTTATGCCACTTGGTGATACCACGAACTTTGGTTCAACCCCCATAGCCTTTGAATATTTTGTTACAATGTCTCCTCCTCCATGCACGAAAACTATTTCGTGATTTCTCGCAAGCTTGGCAATGTCCTCTAAGATGGCATCAAGGTTTTGTTCTAAAACTCTACCACCAGCTTTGACTACAAGTCGCAATGGAAACTCACCCTACTTAAGCAGGTTTTAATGGTGGTATTAGCAGACCTAACGTTTCTTCGAAGCCTAGCATAATGTTCATGTCTTGGACAGCTTGTCCGGCAGAACCTTTCCCTAGATTATCTATGGCGGCAAATGTGGCAACTCTATTCACACGATTATCTACAGCGAAACTTACATCAGCAAAATTGCTTCCAATGACATACTTGGGATCTGGATATTTTAGCAAACCACTACGCACTATTCTAACGAAAGGTTCTTTAGCATAGAAAGTTGTAAAAGCTCTAACAACTGCTTTTTCGTCCACACCTTCGTTAAGCCATGCATGCACCGTTGCAAGTGATCCCCGTATAGCGCTTACGGCATGGGGTACAAAGGCAACTCTTATAGCACGGTTTGCAAGCAAAGATAGTTCTTGCTCTATTTCAGCCACGTGGCGGTGTCCTGTAGGGTCATAAGGTCTTATCGCATTCTCACGTTCTGGGTGGTGACTGCCCGAGTAAGCTTTTGAACCAGCTTCACTACTACCAACCTTAACATCAATAACTATGTGGTCTAGGTCAACAAGCTTATACTTAACAAGTGGTGCGGCAGCAAGTATAGACGATGTAGCGTTGCACCCAGGAACTGCGACCAACCTAGCATTACGAATTTCATCTCTATGAAGCTCGGGCAAACCATAAACAGCTTTAGCTAGTAGGTCCGGGTGTGGATGTTCTCGGTTATACCATCGCTTATAGTCTTCGGGGTTTTTGAGTCTATAGTCTGCACTGAGGTCTAATACGCGTAGACCCATTTCAAGAAGTTTTGGAACAAGCTCTAGTGAAACGCCATGTGGAACAGATAGAAAGACTATATCGCATTTGGAGCCTATCTTGTCGAGGTCTAAAGGCTCAAACTTTAACCCCTTATAGAAACCTCTTAAATTCAAATGGACATAATGTATTGGAAGTCCAACGTACTCTCTGGAAGTAGCCATCGTAACCTCAATGTTTGGATGGAAAGCTAGATAGCGAAGAATTTCACCACCTGTATACCCTGATGCACCTACTACACATGCACGCACTATAGAGGGCATGAGATTGTCACCTCCGAAGCTTTTCAAGAATTTTACCTATTAAGATTTCCTCAACTCGAATACCGGTTGCACGAATAAATCCTTTGAATTCAGGTACACCATTAACCTCGTTTACCAAATAACCATTTTCTTTGTGTTCAAAAATGTCTATCGAAAGAAACATGCCTTTAAAAACTGTTAAAGCTTTATGTACTAGTTCAATTAATTCACTGTCAGGTTTGTAGGGTTCGACTCTAGCTCCAAGAGCAACATTACTCCTCCACTCACCTCTTCGAGCTATTCGCTTAATACATCCAATAACTTCATCGCCAACCATAAGACACCTTATATCAGCATTAGCGGTGGCTATATACTCCTGGAGTATGTGTGCTCGAAACTGTTTTGATGGCAGCATGGCGCGGTGCTCGGCTATTGTTGTAAGCTGGTGTTCATTTTCCACTAGAGAGACGAGTCGTCCCCAACTACCTATAGGGGGTTTATCCACAAGGGGAAATCCTAGTCTTTTTGCAGCAGCATATAGCGAGTCATCTCCTAAAGACAATATTGTGCGTGGTATTGGTATGTTTGCACTTCTAAGTAGAGAGTATGTTAATACTTTATCGCCAGCATATAGAATTGTATAGCTCGGGTTTACCGTTAGCACCTTCATAGACTCAAAATAGGATGCAGCATAAACAGCATTAAACATGCTTACAGGTCGAATAATTGCAGCGTCTACATCCCATCTATCAGAATAATCTAGTGGTGATTCGAGGAGATTGCAGAGTATTAGTTTGATGCCGGCGTTTTTTGCTGCACGTATAATGCGCTTCTCCTCCTCCCTAGTATAGTCGTAGGCTAGTACCATTGTTGTCATGGTCGCACCCTCATCCTCCAATATTCTTTCAGCTCGAGGATGGAGAGACTGTTGCCTCTATGAAGCCATCGTATAGCTTTAGCAAGGAAGTAAGCTAGTCTACCATCAAGCACTAGTGGTACGTTAAGGTCTACTGCAGTGCGGCGTATTATATAGTCCTTGTCTGGAGCATATCCTGTTGTAGCAATCAGTTCGACACGTCCATCAATTAAGTCTTTCCTAACTTCATCGACGCTTTTGGTAGGAGCTTCACCAACTTCCATACCTTCAACAGTGTAAACAGTGTAGCCTAGTCTCGACATTATATTGGCTGCAGCAGCAAGGTATTCTTTCTCGTATTCGACGGGCGAGTATATAAGAACGTACCCCTTATTGCGTTGAGGTAGTCTATTCCCATGTACACTAAGCCAGCTTTTGAGCAGGGCATCTTCAAAGGTAAGTCCTAGTGATGCAACTTCTCCAGTGCTTCTCATCTCAGGCCCTAGATAGGGATATGCTCCACGCAAACGAGACCATGAGAATTGAGGTGATTTAACTCCCCACCATCCTTTAGGTTTTAGAAGGTTGAAGAAGCCTGGCCTATCTACACTCTTTATCTTCCCCTCTAAAGCTGCTTCTGCAGCAGCTTTCATAAGATTATACCCAGTCACCTTGCTGACAAATGGCATAGATCGGCTAGCTCTAAGATTAAGCTCTATAACGTAGACGTCTCGCCCATCATACAAGAACTGTACATTGAACGGACCTTTTATCTCAAGTATTGTGTTAAGCTGCATTACGATCTCTTTTACACGTTCAACTACATTCATTGGCAGATCATAGTATGGAATTACCATTGTTGAATCGCCACTATGTACACCTGCAGGTTCTATATGCTGGATTATTGTTCCAACGACAGTCTCTCCATCACCTACAGCATCAACTTCAAATTCTAAAGCTCCCTCGATAAACTTTGACACTACAACAGGATACTTAGGCGATATTCTAGTTGCTCGTTGCAGATATTCTATCAATTGTTGCTCGTTCCAAGCAATGTTCATAGCAGATCCGCTAAGCACATAACTTGGTCTCACGAGAACAGGATAGCCAACTTCTTCTGCAAATCTAAGTACTTCTTCAAGACTTTTAGCCTCTATCCATGGCGGCTGTTTAACTCCTAAACTATCAAGCAACTTGCTAAACTTGGCACGATTTTCGGCCATGTCAACACTTCTTCCCTTAGTTCCTAGAAGAACTACACCACGTTGTTCTAGCTCCCATGCAATATTATTTGCTATTTGACCGCCAACAAAAGCAACAACGCCTACAGGCTTTTCTAGCTCGTATATGTCTAGTATTCGTTCAACGGTTATCTCTTCAAAGTATAGTTTCTCATTCATATCCCAGTCTGTCGACACAGTTTCTGGATTGTAGTTAACGACTATTGTTTCGAAGCCCTTCTCTCTAGCTGCATCGGCAAAGTTTACGACGGCCCAATCAAATTCCACACTAACACCTATCCTGAATACACCAGCACCTATAACAATCACTTTTGGTTTTTTACTCTTAAAATCTATGTCATGCTCAACAGCATTATGCGTTACATAAAGATAATTTGTCTTAGCAGGCCATTCTGCAGCCAATGTATCTATTTGCTTCACACGTGCTGTAATGCCGTGTTCAAGTCTAAGCTTTCTAATATAGTCTTCGCTTAAGCCTACAATTAGGGCTATTTGATAATCGCTAAACCCTAAACGTTTAGCTTCAGCAAGTAGCTCTATAAATCTTGGTGACTTTGGATCAACTTTCTTCAATTCCTCTGTAAGTTTCACAACCTTCTCTATCCAGTGAATGAAGTAAGGATCGATACCAGTAGCTTCATATATCTCTTCAACGGAAATACCTTCTTTTAGAGCTTTAGCGACCCATAAAGGCCAGTAAGGCTCTCTCCTTTTAAGCTTCTCAAGCAACTTTTCACGTGTAATTTTCATATTATATGTTGGTCCTCCAGTGAGACCTGGTTCTCCTATATCGAGCATTCGTATGGCCTTTTGAAGAGCTTCAGCAAGAGTACGTCCAATTGCCATAACCTCTCCAATACTCTTCATCTCCGAACCAATACTCCTTTCAACACCTTCAAACTTGTCGAGATCCCAACGCGGTATCTTAATCACAACATAGTCTAAACTTGGCTCAAAACAAGCACAGGTTCTCATAGTAACCTTGTTAAGAAGTTCGTGCAGCTTATATCCAAGTGCTAGTTTTGCAGCTATGTATGCTAGTGGGTATCCAGTAGCCTTACTTGCAAGCGCGCTACTTCTAGACATTCGAGGATTTGTCTCAATCACGTAGTATTCATCGCTATTTCGAGGGTTTAGTGCAAGTTGTACATTCCCTTCACCTACCAACATTATCACTTCTTCAACTTTTATTGATGCTGTTCTCAGCAATTGATACTCGTAATCGGTAAGTGTTTGACAAGGTGCAACAACAACTGATTCTCCAGTATGGACTCCCATAGGATCTAAATTCTCCATACAAGCTATTGCTGCAGCATTTCCATATGCATCACGTATAACTTCAAACTCTATCTCTTTCCAGTGATGTAGATATTTTTCAACTAGTACTTCACGAATTTCTGATTGCGCGAAAGCACGTAGTAGATGGCGTTTTAAACTATTTTCGTCCCATGCAACAAAACTGCCTCCACCACCAAGGTTGAAGCTAACTCTAACTATTACTGGATATCCAATCTCTCTCGCACTTTCAAGAGCTTCCTCTAAACTTGTAGCAGGCTTACTAGGCGGTACTGGTAAACCGGCTTCTATCATAGCCTTTCTAAACAACGCTCTTGAAAGCGCTTTTCGTATCCCTTCAATAGGCGTCCCAAGCACTTTCACGCCATATCTTTGAAGCACGCCTCTATCATGTAATTGTATTCCAAGACTTAGTGCAGTCTGACCACCAAAACCTAGCAAAATTCCATCAGGTCTTTCTCTCTCTATAACCTTTTCAAGAAATTCAACCTTGAGAGGTACAAGATACACTTTGTCGGCAAACTTATGGCTTGTTTGTATAGTTGCTATGTTTGGGTTGACTAGTACTGTTTCTATCCCCTCCTCCTTCAAAGCTTTAAGGGCTTGGCTACCACTATAGTCGAATTCAGCTGCTTCAGCTATCTTGATGGCTCCCGACCCTATGACTAAAACCTTCCTAATGTCCAT